>JAYWAX010000720.1:0-7819 GCA_043782125.1 Acetobacteraceae bacterium
CCAGCGCCGCCCGAGCATGAAGTTCACGACGCCACCGGAGGCGGCCCCGACCGCCGTCCCGACCGCCGGCGCCGCCCCGAGGAGGCTCACCAGCGCGAAGTATTTTTTCCTTGACGCGTGCTGCGACGTGACGTGGCGGCGCGGCGGCCGTCAATGCTATGCAAGCCCGGCCATGCCCCTATCGCCCCCGCGCAGCGCGGAACAGCGCCAACCGCTTCTGGTCTACCGGGACCGGATCGGCGCGCCATCGGAAATCGCGTTCTCCCGCCGCCAGTACGTGAATTTTCAGACGCTCCGCCCGGTCTGGACCGGACGGACGATCTTGCCCGGCGCATCGCAATTGGGGGGATCGCTGCTGCGCATCGGCGGCCTTCGCGGCCTGTTGTTCCGACATTTTGGCAGGGATCCGGGACTGGACCTGACCGGTTTCGCGCGGGTCGTCCACGCGCAATTCGCCCGCGGCGGCGCGTTGGCGCTGCCTTTGGCGCGGGCGATGGGCGCGCGCCTGGTGGTCACCCTGCATGGCGGCGATGTCGGCAAGGACAAGAACTGGCGGCACACAGTGCTGGCGCGGCGCTGGCCCGAGGTCGTGGCGCGAACCCATCGGTTCGTCTGCGTGTCCCACGCCGTCGCGGCCATGGCGATCCGGCGCGGCGTGCTGGAGTCCCAGCTGACAATCCTGCCGATCGGGGTCGAGCTGCCCGCTGGCCTTCCCACTGGTCTTCCCCCTGGTCTTCCCCCTGGCGCGCGCACCGGCGGATTCCTGTTCGCGGGCCGGTTCGTGGAGAAAAAGGGCATCGCGCCGATGGTGGACGCCATGCGGCGCCTGCGCGCCGCGGGCGACACGACTCCCCTGGTCTGCGCGGGCGAAGGTCCCTTGCGGCCGATGTTGGAAGCTCTGGCGCGCGACATCCCCGGCGTCGAACTGGTGGGCTGGCTGTCGCAGACGGAGTTGGCCGCGCGAATGGAAACGGCGCTCGCTTTGCTGGTGCCCAGTGTAGTCGCGGCGGGCGGCGACGCGGAGGGACTTCCCAGCGTGGTGCCAGAGGCAATGGCGCGCGGCTGCCCGGTGATCGGCACGGAAGAAGGCGGCATCGCCGAGGCGATCGACGCCGAGGTCACGGGCCTGCTGGTGCCACCGGGCGATGCCGCATCCTTGGCGGACGCGATGCACCGGTTAAGCGCCGATCCCGCGCTGACCGCCCGCCTCGCCACCGCCGGATTTCAGTCGGTCGGGGAGAAGCTGAACGCGATGCGCCAGTCCGCGGCGCTGGAAGCGTTGCTGCTGGAGGCGGCGGGCCGGTAGCGGTGAATTGGGCGAGAGAAAAAAACCATTCGGGCGTTGCCCCCGCTTACGCGTCCCCTTGCGGGCGCCGTGGCTTTGGCACCGTGCCGATCACGTCCATCGCGGCAAGCTGGGCGAGATCGGCGGGCGACAGGCCAAGGCGTCCACCAAGGATGGCCGCGTTGTCCTGGCCCAGGGTGGGTGCATGGCGGCGTAACGGATAGGGATTTTCTCCCTCTCGGAATGCGGCGGATGTCTGGAAATGTTCGCCGATGAACGCCCGGTCCACCTTGTGCCAGAACCCGCGCGCGGCCAGATGCGGATCGCCCAGAAGATCGAAGGGCCGGCGGGCGACCCCGGCCGCGATCCCTTTGCTCTGTAGCGTCATCATCGTTTCATTGGCGCCGCGGGTGGCGAGCCAGCCCGACAGCAGCGCTTCCAGTTCGTCCTCCCGCACGCGCCGGGCCGCGGCGTCGAGACCGGCCAGGTCCGGGCGGCCCATCAGCGACGCCAGAGACGCCCATGCGGCGCCGGCCGTCACCGCAACGGTCAGCCATTCGTCGGGACCGGCGCAGCGGAAACACCCGTGCGGCACATGCACTGCGTGACGATTGCCGATGCGGGGGGCGACGCGCCCGGTTGCGGATTGCTCGATCATGGCGGGCGCGACGAGGGGCAGCATGCACTCGACCTGGGAGAGGTCGATGTTCTGGCCCTCCCCGGTTTGTTTCTGGTGCAGAAGTCCCACGATCAGGGCGGCGGCAGCGTTGAACCCGCCCACGGGATCGCCGTAAGCGGTCTGGTTCATGGTCGGGGGATCCTGCGGGAAACCGCTGATCGTGGGCAGGCCGGAGGCTTGTTCCAGGGTGGAGCCATAGGCGCGGCACTCGCTCCACGCGTTGATCGAGCCGAAAGCGGGCATGGAAACCATGACCAGGCCGGGCCTGACATCCTTCAACACCGAATAATCCAGTTTCATTTTTCGTAGAACTTCGCTGGAATAATTTTCGATGACCGCGTTGGCGCCGCTGACAAGCTGTTTTAACAGGGCCACGCCCTCGGGGTGAGTCAGATCGAGGGTAACGTCGAGTTTGTTACGGTTCATTAACTGAAACCAGGGGATTTTTTCGTATTTTTGCTCGGCGATGAAGGACGCGCGGAGGTCGGTGCCGCGCCACCAATCCGGATATTGGCAGGCCTCTATTTTGATGACCTCGGCGCCAAGGTCGCACAGATGGCGGGCGCCGGTGGGACCGGCCCACCCCATCGTCAGGTCGACGATCCGCATGCCCGTCAAAGGTAGGCTGCCGGGGGCGGCGGGTCCCAAGGGGCGGGCACTGGCGGGGACGGTCCAGGCGGGCGGGCTCTCGCCGGCCTTTTGGGCGATGCCGCCTGTTTTCGGGGGCGTGCGCCCGAGGTGCAGCGGCGCGACAGGGCCTTCGAAGGTTTTTCCGGCGATCGTCACGGGAACGAAAGCGCCGCGCTCGCGATGGACTTTTTGTTTAAGCAGCTCCGCCATCGTTGGCACGACGGCGAGCGGGAGTTTGAACGTCAGACCGCGTTCGAACCATTCCTCTGCCGTGCGGGTCAGCCAGATCGGGCCGAAGGCGGCGTCGATCTCCGCAGCGTTTTTCAGGCGGTCGGTATTGAGCGACATATGCGGTTGTTTGGCGAGATCGGGCAGGCCCATCATTTCGCAAATGGCGCGCCATTGTCCAGGCGTGACCACGGTGACACCGATCATGCCTTGTTTTGTCGGGTAAATGCCGACGGGGTAGTTACGCCCGAAACGATTAACCCCAGGCCGTGTTCTCGACACGCCGGCATCCCAGGCGACGGCCCATTCGTATTCGGACACACCCAAAGACGCTTCGTGGACGGATGTCGCGAAACAGCGGGCGCCGGCTTCGCGTCCGTACAGCCCGGCAACGATGGGGATGAAGGCGGTGAGCCCGGCGAGGAGCGTCGATTGGCCCTCTGTCGCGATCAACGGCGGGCCGTCGATGGCGCCGGTCAGGGCGACGAGTCCCGCAAGCGAGCGGCAGATCGCGTCGGTGCCTTCGAAGTCTCGAAAAGGGCCGGTTTCGCCAAACCAGGAGACCGACGCAATGGCGATGCCCGGATATTTGGCGCGCCAAATATCGTGTTCCGCGCCAATTTCGCCGGGCGGGCGGGCGTCGATAACAACATCGGCGCCGGGGAGAAGCTGTCCCAGGCTTTCGGGATTTGAAAAAACGCTTTTCTTGTTGGTATTGAGCCAGGCGAAATAGCCGCTTTCGCCATTCTCCAGCATGGGTGGGTGTTTTCGCAGTGGATCGCCGCCGGCGGGTTCCAGTTTGACGACATCGGCGCCAAAATCGGCGAAGAGACGGCCGCAATAATCGGCCGCGGCGCCGGAACCGACTTGCAAAATTCGGAAGGCGGACAGGGGCATCAGGGCCTCATGGTGAAGAAGGATTGGCCCGGCTCGCGCAACGGCGCGGCCATGTTGGCGAATTCGCAAAGCAGTGGCCGTGTGTCGCGCGGATCGATGATTTCCTCGATGAGAAACGCTTCGGCGGAGCGGAAGGGCGAGCGCATCAGGCGCAGACGGTCGTCGATTTCTTTTAGTTTCGCCTCCGGGTCGTCGGCGGCGGCGATTTCGGCGCGGTAGGCGGCCTCGACACCGCCTTCCAGCGGCAATGAGCCCCAACTGCCAGAGGGCCAGGAATAACGAATAATTTGTTGCGTGTGCGGGACATGTGCGCCGCCGCCGACGCCAAAGACATTTCGAATGACGATGGCGCACCAGGGGACGGTGGACTGGTGGATGGCGCTGATGGCAGCGACGGCGGCACGCATGGTGCCGGTCGCTTCCGCGTGCAATCCGACCGCGAATCCGAAACAATCCACGAGGTGAACGACCGGCAAATGAAACGTCTGCGCCAAATCGACAAAACGCGTGATTTTCCGGGATGCCGCCGCGCCCCAGGCACCGCCGCCGAACAACGGATCTCCTGCCAGCACCGCGACCGGCCAGCCGTCGAGACGGGCGAATCCGGTGATGACCTGACGGCCGAAACCGCGGCTCATTTCGAAGAAACTGCCTTTGTCCATCAGGGAATCGATGATACGCCGCATGGAATAGGCCTGTTTCGGGTCTTTCGGGACCATCGAGATCAGGGCCGCGTCGCGCCGGTCCACAGGGTCGATGTTGGGCGCCCGAGGCGGCAGGCCCCAGACGGACGACGGCAAATAGGAAAGGAATTTCCTGGTGCGGTCGAAGGCTTCCTCCTCTGAATCGACGGCGTCGTCGATCGTTCCGGCTTCGACCTGGACCTCATGACCCCCGAGTTCCATTTTGGTGCGGGTTTCGCCAAGGCGTTCGACGACCGGCGGGCCCGCGACAAAAATCGCGGAGGTGTCCTTGACCATGATCGAGTAATGGCTGGCGGCGAGGCGCGCGGCGCCCAGACCGGCCACCGATCCGAGGCCCAGAGCGACGACCGGGACGCGGCCCATGTTCAGGGCGCAAAGCCACAGACCGGAACTCTGCCCTACGCCGCCGGGCAAATTGGCGTGGCCGGTCGTTTCAATCGTTTTCACCGAGCCGCCGCCGCCGGATCCCTCGATCATGCGAATGAGGGGAATACGAAACTCCCCGGCCATTTTCTCGGGCATCTGGTATTTGCCCTTGATCGACGCGTCGGCCGAGCCACCGCGAACGGTGAAATCGTCGCCGAAAACGACCACGGGACGTTGGTCGATCGTGGCGCGGCCGAAAACTCCGTTGGCGGGCATGAAATCGGTCATGATTTTCGACCCGGCGTCATACGTCGCCTTGCCCGCGATCGAGCCGAGTTCGAGGAACGAACCCGCATCGGTCAGCCGGTCGATACGCTCCCGTACCGTGAATTTACCGGCCTTGTGCTGGCGTTCGATACGCTCCGGCCCGCCCATCTGGCGGGCAATGCGCTGGCGCTCGCGCAGTTCGGCGAGTTCGGGTTCCCAGGAATTCACGGTCGGGGTCATGGGGCGGTGTGCTTCGTTGAATGTTTTCGAAGGGATTGGAGCATCGAGACGAATGGCGGTCAAATGACCCTGGCCGAGTCTGGGCTGTCGGGCGAGGGAAGAAAGCCATGGGGCGCTGCCCCAAACCCCGCGGGGGCTTTGCCCCTCGACCCCACCAGGGACACGGTCCCTGGACCGCGATCGGTTGGGGGAGATGAAGCAGGGGGCCATCGAGGACGTTTCAACGTCTGTGTAGGCCCCCTGCTTCATCTCCCCCAAAAAATGGCATCCAAGGCCCTGCCTTGGCGGGCTCGAAGGGCAGCGCCCTCGCGGGGTCTGGGGCGGAGCCCCGGTGCTTTGCTTCCTTCGCCCGATCGCCCAGACTTTTCCCTTGCCGCGGGGTGCTGGCGATGCCATGTCGCCTGTCCCGCCGTGGTTGGATGGCGGGCTTATGTTGAGAGGACAGTCAGATATGCCCGCGATCACCTTGCCCGACGGTTCCGTGCGCCGGTTCGACGCGCCGGTGACGGGCACGACGGTGGCCGCGGCGATCGGTCCCGGCCTCGCCCGCGCCGCTCTGGCGATGAAGGTCGATGGTATCCTCGTCGATCTGTCGGTGGAGATTTCCGCCGACGCCTCCGTTGTCTTCGTGACCCGCCGGGACCCGGAAGCGTTGGAGCTGATCCGCCACGACGCCGCGCATGTGCTGGCGGAGGCGGTGCAGGTGCTGTTTCCCGGGACTCAGGTGACCATCGGTCCGTCGATCGAGAACGGGTTTTACTACGATTTCGCGCGCGAAATTCCGTTCGCCCCGGACGATTTTTCCGCCATCGAGGCGAAGATGCGCGAGATTGTGGCCCGCGCGTCGCCATTCGTGCGTCAGGTCATGGATCGCGACGCGGCGATTCAGTTCTTCCAGGACAAAGGCGAGAAGTACAAAGGGCAGTTGATCCAGGATTTGCCGCGGACGGAGCCTATTTCGGTGTACACCCAGGGCGAATGGGTGGATTTGTGCCGCGGGCCGCATTTGCGCACGACGGCCGATGTTGGCCTGGCGTTCAAGCTGATGAAGGTCGCGGGCGCGTATTGGCGGGGCGATCACCGCAACGCGATGCTGTCGCGCGTTTACGGCACCGCCTGGCGCGACCAAAAAGAACTCGACGCGCATTTGCACCAGCTCGAAGAAGCCGAGCGGCGCGACCATCGCCGCATCGGCAAGGACATGGGGCTGTTCCACATCCAGGAAGAAGCGGTGGGGTCGGTGTTCTGGCATCCCAAGGGCTGGAAGCTTTACCGGACGGCCGAGGATTACATGCGCCGCCGCCTGGATGCGGCGGGGTATCAGGAAGTGCGGACCCCGCAGCTTCTGGACCACGATTTATGGGTCCGCTCCGGCCACTGGGAAAATTACCGCGACCACATGTTTTTCGCCGAGGTCGCCGACGACAAAAAGACCCTGGCCATCAAGCCGATGAACTGCCCGTGCCATGTGCTGATCTTCCGCCAGGGCCTGCGTTCATATCGCGAGTTGCCGTTGCGGATGGCAGAGTTCGGCGCTTGCCATCGTTACGAACCCTCGGGCGCGTTGCATGGGATCATGCGGGTCAGGTCGTTCGTGCAGGACGATGCGCATATTTTTTGCTCGGAAGATCAGATCGCCTCCGAAACCGTGGCGTTCGTCGCGCTGCTCAGCTCGATCTATCGCGATTTCGGGTTCGAATCGTTTCAGGTGAAACTGGCTGACCGGCCGGAAAAACGCGTGGGGACCGACGAGGTCTGGGATCAGGCCGAGGGCGCCCTGAAAGAGGCCTGTGCCACCGCGGGCGTCGAATACACGCTGAACCCTGGCGAAGGCGCGTTTTACGGTCCCAAACTGGAATTCGTGCTGCGCGACGCGATCGGCCGGGACTGGCAATGCGGCACATTGCAGGTCGATTTCAACACGCCGGGCCGCCTGGACGCAGAATATGTCGGCGAAGATGGCGCCCGCCACCGTCCCGTCATGTTGCACCGCGCGATCCTCGGCTCGTTCGAACGCTTTCTCGGCATCCTGATCGAGAATTACGCCGGCCGTTTCCCGCTGTGGCTGGCGCCGGAAAAAGTGGTGGTGGCGACGATCGTGTCGGACGCCGACGACCATGCGCGCGCGGCCGTGGCGGCGTTCCAGGCCTCTGGGCTGACCGCAAAGGCCGACCTGTCGAACCAAAAGATCAATGCCAAGGTGCGCGAACACAGCCTGGCCCATGTGCCGGTTATCGCCGTCGTCGGGCGCAAGGAAGCGGAAAACGGCACCGTCGCGTTGCGCCGTCTCGGGTCGCAGGCACAGGAAATCCTGCCCTTGGCCGAAGCCGTGGCGCGCCTGGCGCGGGAGGCAACGCCGCCCGATCTGCGTCCGTCCACCGGCGGCTCGATGGCCGCTTGATTTTTTCGCCCATATTTGGGCAAGATGCATGGTGCCCCAGGCTTTTCGCCCGGAGAACTGCTTTTCATCCGGAAAAGCACGCTCCGTCCGAAAAACCTGCGCCGCACGCGTACACGACCAAA
>JAYWAX010000721.1:0-2822 GCA_043782125.1 Acetobacteraceae bacterium
GCAACGCGGTTTACGGCGTAACGGTCAATCCGTTCGATGTCGAAAAATCCGCCGCCGGGTCCTCGGGCGGCTCCGCCGTGGCGCTGGCCACCGGAATGATACCGATCTGCACGGGGTCAGATACCGGTGGATCGTTGCGCAATCCGGCGGCGTTCAGCGGGATCGTGGGCTTCCGGCCCTCGCCGGGCCTGGTGCCGTCGGACAAGCGAGGGATCGGTTGGACTCCGCTGCCGGTGCTTGGCCCGATGGCGCGCACCGTCGCCGATACATGCTTGCTGTTGGGTTCGATTGCCGCCGATCACGTGTCCGATCCGCTGGCTTACACCGTCCACGGCGGCACCGTTCGCACCCCGGGCGCCTTCTACCCCCCCGCCGAAATCGACCTGTCCCGCCTGCGCGCCGCATTCTCCCCGGACTTCGGCTTTGCCCCCGTCGAACGGCATATTTTCGACGTTTTCACCGAAAAGACCAATCTGTTCCGCCATGTCTTCGCGCGAGCGGAAGATGCCGCACCGGATTGTTCCGGCACCGACGAAACATTCGAGGTCCTGCGCGCGCTGACATTCCTTGGCTCGCATTTCGAAAAAGTGCGCGACCGGCCGCAGGACGTCGGACCCAATGTCCGCGCCAACGTGGCAGAAGGCCTGCGCTATTCGGCCCATGACGTCGCGCGCGCGATGACCGCGCAAACCCAGATTTACCGGCGTTGGCAATCGTTCTTTCAGCACCACGACATAATTATCACGCCCATGATGACAATTTCCCCCCGCTCCTGGCGCGAACTTTACCCGGCGCAGATCGACGGCAAACCGACCCGCACCTATTTTCACTGGCTCGCCATGGCCTACGCGGTGACGATCGTCGGCCATCCCGCGATTTCGTTGCCAGTGGGTCTCGACCGCAACTTCATGCCGTTCGGCCTACAGATCGTCGGACCCAGAGGCGGCGACGCGAAAATTCTGGCCGTGGCGCATGCACTGGAAAAAATGCTGGCGGGCGATCCCCGCACAGCGCGTGCCGTGCCCGACCTGACCAAACTTCTGGCGGCGCGCCCGATCCGGGAAGCGGAGGGCTTCCTTGGCTTCGACTGACAAACCGCCGGCCCGGAAACCCGCGAAACCGAAACAAATGACCCGCGCCGCCGTGCGGGCCTTCGTAGAAGCCATCGCGGGCACCAACGCCGAGCCGGAAAGCGAACTGGAATACACGGACCCATACACCCTGCTCTGCGCCGTCGTCATGTCGGCACAGGCAACGGATATTTCCGTCAACAAAGTCACCCGAAAACTCTACGCCGAGGCCGCCACGCCCGCCGCCATGGTCGCACTTGGCGTGGACGGCGTCGCCCGCCACATCCGCTCGATCGGTCTGTGGCAGGCGAAAGCCCGTAATGTCGTCGAGTTGTCTCGCCTTCTGGTTGAAAAACACCACGGCGAGGTGCCCCGCGAACGCGATGCCCTGGAAGCCCTTCCCGGCGTCGGCCGCAAAACCGCGAGCGTCGTCTTAAATGTCGCCTTCGGCCACTCCACCATGGCCGTCGACACCCACATCTTTCGACTGGGCAATCGCACCGGCATCGCGCCTGGTTCCAACACCCGCACTGTCGAGGACGGGCTGGTGCAACGCATTCCCAAGGAATTATTGCGCCATTCGCACAACTGGCTGATTCTGCACGGGCGATATATTTGCAAAGCCCGGAAACCGGAATGCTGGCGCTGCCCGGCCACCGAGTGGTGCCTGTATAAAGACAAAACGCCGGCACCGGAATAATGCCGGCGCGCCCCGTCAGCCCGTCTGTAATACCAGCGGCCCGAACAGTTGACTCTTGCCCCTCCCCGTCATGGCCCGACTCGATCGGGCCACCGGGAGCGGCACGGCAGTTCGACGAACGGCACGTCGCGCGGTGGGGGTCGCGCTTATTCGCACAGGCTGTGCCGCACCCGGCGGCCCGATCGAGTCGGGCCATGACGGGGAGAGGGCGTGCAACGCGTCAATCTTTCAGGCCCGTCTGTAAATCCCGCAATATCGGCAGCAGATATTCCGCGAACCCCGCCGGATTTTCCGCGAACGGAAAATGCCCAATGCCCTTCATCTCCTGGAATTTCACGCCGGGAATTTTCGCCGCCGTCGCCGCCGACATCTCCACCGTGCAGGAGTAATCGTATTCGCCGGTCAGCATGAACAACCGGCACCGGTTCGTATCGATTTTTCCGACCCGTTCCCGCGCATCCCACTCGCCCGAATAAAACGCGATATCCCCGTAAAACACCGAGGGCCCGCCTTGCCCGTAATGCCAGGTGATTTGTTCCTGCCATTCCGCCGGACTCCCGGGCGCCGACAGGCTGCGTATCCATTCCGGCACGAACAGCGCCTGGTTCACCGCGGGGTGCGCCGCCCAGGGGTTTTGGCGCTGACGGATCTGCTCGCAGGCTTCGCAGGCGATAATCGCGGAGAAGGCCTCGGGATTCCGGTAGACCAGTTCCAAACAAATCTCCCCGGACATCGACGCGCCCAGAGCAATCGGCTTGTCCAACCCCGCCGCCGCCACGAACCCCATGATGAGATCGACATAAAGATCGGTATTCAACCGCCACGAACCGGGGATCGCGCCGTCCGGCGGCGGCGATTTGCCATGCCAGGGCAGATCGAAGGCAACCAGCCGGTGCCCCTCGGTTATGCGCGCGTCACCCATCAGCCCATGAAACTGCCGGCCGTCCGCGCCTGCCGTGTGCATGCACAGAATGTCGCGCCCGGTTCCAGCGGTTGAATACCGATCTTTATGTCGATCTCATCATGGGGTTCGTGGCGGCGGCGGGGTTGGA
>JAYWAX010000722.1:0-7816 GCA_043782125.1 Acetobacteraceae bacterium
CGGCGATTTCCTGCATCCGGGCGTTACCGGGATCTTGCGCGAGCACTTGCCGCGCGGTGATCAGGCCATAGATCAACGCCGCGACTCCGCAGGCGAGGATCAATATTTGGGCCGTTTGCATCCGAGGTGTTCCCCTTGGCTGTCTTATTGAAAGGCTCTCTGAGCGTACGCGAACGCGCCCGCCCAGAGGGTCTGGGTGGAAGATGGCGCGGCGGTATGCCAGTTCCGTAAGCGGGTGGCAAATCCGGTTCTCGCCGGTTTCCGCGGCGGGCGGCGGAATTCAGGACGCGCGCGCGAACCGGGGAGGTTCAGGCGGCTGCACGGGGGGCGTTGAGGTGAACGTAATTCCGGTCGGCGTACCACGCGGCGTAGTCGTGGTAGGCGATCGGTTCGTATTTCGGCGGATTGTCCGGCGAGTGGCAGGTCGGCAGGCAGGCAACGACCGCGTCGGGGTGGCAGTCGAAGAAATACGGAATCGCATAGCGGGCGCGGCCAGAATGGTTCATCGCGCGATGCGGCGTGGACAGGAACCGGTCGTTGGTCCAGCGCCGCAAAATGTCGCCGCCGTTGACCACGAAACAATCGGGGGGCGGACCAGCGTCGATCCAGGTGCCGCCGGGCAGGCGAATTTGCAGGCCCGGGACCTCCGATGGGGCCAGCATCGTCATGAAGCCGGAATCGGTGTGCGGCGCGATGCTGAATTCGTTGTCCTCGTAACTGTCGCGCGCGGGGTAATGGGTCATGCGCTGGATCATATTCGGCCGCGCGAAAACGGCGTCGAAATAATCGGGCGGCAGGTCCAGGGCGACGGCGTAGACGCGGACCAGGCGTTTGCCGAGTTGTTCCATGGCCGACATGTAAGACAGCGCGATATTTCGAAATCCCGGCAGATCGGCGGGCCATTGGTTCAGGCCGCGAAAGCGCGTGCCGGCGATGACGTCGGGATCGTCCGGCGTCCGCTCGCGGCGGAGGAAATAGGCCTCGTTGACGCTCGGTTTGGTGTTGTTGTTGACCTTGGAACTGAGCGCGATGGAACCGCCGACCGGCATGTAGCCGATGTTGTGACGGTCGATCTTCAGCGCCTGCTTCTTTTCCATTGGCTGGCCGTGAAAGCGCCGGCATTCCGCGAACATGGCGTCGATCAAGAGCTGAGGCACGCCGTGGCCGCGCAGGTAGTAAAAGCCGACATGTTCGAAGGCATGGCGGAGTTCGGCGCCAAGCCTGGGCAGTTCGCCCATGTCGCCAGCGATGTAGCGGGAGACGTCGAGGATGGGGATCATGCGCGTGGTCCTTGGCCGGATCGGGGGAGGATGCCAGAGGGCAAAGGCGGCTGCAAACCCGGAAATTGGCGGATCGGCGCGGTTCGCGATAGAGTTCTTGAAACGCCGGAGCCAGGAGGACGCGATGCTCACCGCCGCCCAGATCGAGGAATACAACGAAATCGGCGCCATCGTCGTGCCCGATGTCCTGACACAAGACGAAGTCGCGCGTCTGCGCGCCGTCACCGCCGGGTTCGTGGACCGCGCGCGCGGCCTCGTTGCCCATAACGACATCTACGACCTGGAAGACAGCCACACCGCCGAAACGCCCAGGGTCCGGCGGATCAAGACTGCGCATTTGCACGACCCGGCTTATGGCGATCTGGCCCGGCATCCGAAAATTCTGGCCGTGCTGAAGGATCTTTGGGGCCCGGACATCCGCTTCGACACCGCGAAACTGAACCTGAAATGCGCCGGGTTCGGGGCGCCCGTGGAATGGCACCAGGACTGGGCTTTTTACCCGCATACGAATGACGACCTCGCGGCGGTCGGCGTCATGTTCGACGATATGGCGATCGAAAACGGTCCGCTGACGATTATCCCCGGCAGCCATCGCGGCCCGGTTTACGACCATCATGCCGATGGCGCGTTCTGCGGCGCGATGGACCCGTCGAACCGGGATGTGGATTACAGTAAGGCGGTCCCGCTTCTGGGGAAGGCGGGCTCGATCACCGTGCATCATGTGCGCGCGGTGCATGGGTCCGCCCCGAACGTTTCGGACAAGGACCGGCGGTTGTTGCTGTTCCAGTTCCGGAGCGCCGACGCCTGGCCGCTGCTCGGTTTCTCCGGCGGGATCGAAAAATTCGACAGCCTTATGGTATCCGGACGAACGCGCGAACCGCGGTTGGAACATGTGCCGGTGCGGCTGCCGCTGCCGCCTGCCGCGAAGCAAGGATCGCTGTATGAAAATCAGAAAGGCATGAAAAACCGCTTTTTCGCGATCCCCGAAACCGCCCGCGCCGCGGAAATGGCGAAATGAGCGGACGCCTGCCCGTCGAGCCCATCTTCGACCAATCCCCGCATCTGTTCGGCGACGGCCCGCCTACTCCTGTTGTCTACGACGCCGCGGAACCCGCGTTGCGCCAGCGCACGGTCAATTTCGCGGCCAAACGTTACGCAGACATGATGTTCGTCAGCGGCCTGGATCGCGCAACCGCGGACCGGCATTTCCGGCCGCGCGCCGCTTTGGTGCCGGGCGGGCTGAGCGGACGGCCCGCAGGATTGAACATACAGGACGCGCTGACCGGCGCGGTGAAAAGCGGACGGCTTTCCGTGCACACCGATGCCGCGGATCGCCGCGCGACCGTCACCTGGGCCGATCCCGCGTTCGGCGATCCGGTGACGGGCCAGGCGATCGCGCGCGCCGGATATGGCGGGATCGTTTTGGGCGCGCACGCTGCGCCTCGGTTCGAAGCGGCGCCGGTGCCGCGCGAAACCGGCTCGCCCGGCAAGCCATGGCCTTTGGGCGATGCCGTCGAAACGCCGCCACCGCCGCCCGCCGCCATGACGGCGGCGCTGGACGCGTTCATGGCCAGTTCGCCAGGGGTTTACGGGGTTGCCGTTGGCTCGCCGGATCGGTTGTTATTAGAGCGTTACAGTGCCTTCGGGACGCCAGAGCGGGCGACGCCAAGCTGGTCGATGACAAAAGCGATCACCGCGACGATCGCCGGGCGGATGATCCAGGAGGGCTGGTTCCACTCGATCCACGATCCCGCGCCGGCGCCGCTGTGGCGAGACCCGCGTGGGATTCACCGGCTGATTACCCTGGATCATTTGGTGCGGATGCGCTCGGGGCTGGGGTTTCCGGTGCGCCATGGGGATGGATCGGTTTCGCTGGGGTTCGAAAACAGCGCGGTCTATCAGGACGGTGCCGATGCTTTCGACATGGCGCAGCGCATGATTGTCGCGACGCTGCCGGGTTCGGTGTTCCGTTACGTCAACAGCGGAATGAATGTACTGGGCGCGGCGATCCGGGCGCAGATCGAGCAGCGCGGGTTGCCGTACCATGCCACTGTTTACGGACTGCTGGCGGATCGTCTGGGGATGCGCACGTATCAGCATTCCGCCGATATCGCGGGGAATTTCATCGGCTCCGGTGCCGGGTTTGCATCCGCCCGGGACTACGCGAAATTCGGCCTGCTGTATGTGAACGACGGGATGTGGAACGGCCAGCGGCTGTTGTCGCCGGGATGGGTCGATTACGCGGTTCATCCGACGCATAACGGCACGTCCTATGCCGCGTGTTTCCGCACCAATATCGACCGCCGTTTTCCATCGCTGCCGGTCGAAACCGCCTGGGCTGCGGGCGCCTCGGACAACCGGGTTTTCATTCTGCGGCGGCACCGGTTATCGGTGGCCGTGACCAATGAAACCGATCATCCGATGGACCTGGCGGCGCTGGACCGGACGATCGCGACCGTTATCGATACTTTTGCATAAGGAAACCACGATATGACGGTACGTAACGTCGCGCGCGAGAAGCTTGAAGCCGGACAATTATCTCTGGGTGTGGGCGTGCGCATGACGCGCAGCGTGGAAATCGCGCCGGCGATGGCCGCCGCCGGGTTCGACTGGCTGTTCCTGGACATGGAACACGGCACGATGTCGCTGGATGCCTGCGCGCAAATCTGCGTCGCGGCGCTGGACGCGGGGATCGCGCCGATCGCGCGTGTGCCGAATGGACAATATTCGATCGCCACGCGTGCCCTGGACAATGGCGCCATGGGCATCGTGATGCCGCACGTCGATACGGCGGCCGAAGCGCGGGAAATCGTCGAAAAACTGAAATACCCGCCAGTTGGCCACCGCTCGATGGGCGGGATTGGGCCGCATTACGGGCTGCGGAACGCGAGCGTGGGCGATGCCGCGAAGGCGTTGAACGCGGCCAATCTGACGGTGGCGATGCTGGAAACGCCAACGGCGATCGCGAATGCGGACGAAATCGCGGCGGTGCCGGGCGTGGACGTGCTGCTGATCGGAACGAACGATCTGTGCGCGGAAATGGGCATTCCGGGCGATTTCGGTAACGATCGGGTCGCCGATGCCTATGCGAAGATGATCGCGGCTTGTAAAAAGCACAATAAATTCCCGGGCATGGCGGGGATTTATAACGAATCGATCATGCCGCGTTATATCGCCATGGGCGCGCGGTTCATTCTGTCCGGCCAGGACGGGAATTTCATGATGGCGGGGGCCGTGGCGCGGACCGGCTTTCTGCGCAAAACCCACGGCGGCTGAACGCCTGGCTCGCCTGGTCGCCTGAGCAGCCTGATGCGCGGTGCGAGTCAGGCTGCTCAGGCCGCGCGCTTTTTACCAAACGTCCGAACGATTGACTTTCGGCACGGCCTCTCCCTTTCGTCGTGGCACGGCTCGACCGGGCCATCGGATGCGGTAGGCCAGTGCGAGAGTGGGCACGACAAACCGCGGAAGGCGCCTCTCGTTCGATCGATGTGCCGCGCCCGATGGCCCGGTCGGGCCGTGCCATGACGAGGGGGAGAGGCTGTGCCCAGGGTCAATCGTTCTGAGGTTTGGTATAACGTGACCACTCTCGCAATGGGGTATCGCTCCGGATGGCCCGCTCAGGGGCGTGCCATGACGGGGATGGGACCTCGCGATGGGTCAATCGTTCGTGCCGTTGGTATTACAGCGTCGCGCCGCCGTCGATCGCGACCTCGGCGCCGGTGATGTAGCCGCTTTCCTCGGACAGCAGGAAAAGGACCAGTTGCGACACCTCTCCTGCGGTGCCCATGCGGTTCATCGGGACGCGGGTCAGGCGCTCGCGGTTTTGTTCGGGAGTCCGGACTTTCAGCATATCGGTATCGATCGGGCCGGGATGGATGGAATTGACGCGGATTTTGCGCGGGGCGAGGTCGATGGCGGCGGCCTTGGTCATCCCGCGCAACGCCCATTTCGTCGCGCTGTAGGCGATCGCGCCCGGGGAACCGCGCAGGCCCGCGACGGACGAGATATTCACGATCGAACCGCCACCGGATTGTTCCATCAACGGGACAACGGCCTTCATGCCGAGGAAGCAACCAAGCTGGTTGATGCGCATATGGCGCTCGAACAATGCAGCGTCGGTTTCCATCAGGGTTTTGGGTTGATAAATACCCGCGTTGTTTACCAGCCCGTGCAGTCCGCCGAACGCGGCGGCGGCGGCGATGGCGGCGTCCCAGTCCGCTTCCTGGGTCACGTCCTGTTTCACGAACGCCGCGGCGGCACCGAGCTCGTTGGCCAGACGGCGGCCTTCGGCTTCCAGGACATCGCCGATGACGACCCGCGCGCCCTCGGCGACGAACATCCGCGCCTCGGCCGCGCCCTGGCCGCGCGCGCCGCCGCTTATCAGGATGATTTTGCCTTTAAGACGGTCCATTTTTTCCTCCGTTTTTCGGGCATCACGCTGTCACCGTTCGGACGGGCGGGCAATCCCGGCTTGTGGTCTACCCAGGGCAGTCGCCTGAACCTGGCGCGACGTCCCCTCCCCGTCATGGCACGCCCCCGAGCGGGCCATCGGTCGCGGCACAAACAATGTCCGGAGAAAGGATCGCGGCCGGTGCGCGCGAAAACGCTCGCCGTGCCGCTACCGATGGCCCGCTCGGGGGCGTGCCATGACGGGGAGATGCATGGCGGCCACGTTCGGGCGATTGCCCTGATGGTCTACCGCACCGCGCGTCCGGTGAAAAACCCATCCATTCCGCCAATGTCCGGCCACATGCCGGGATGCGTGCGCAGAAAGCCGTCGGCGCCGATGGCCGCGCCAAGCCCAGGGATCGCGCCGGCGGAGAATGGGGCGGGATGTAACCCGGAGGCGGCCAGGCGGGCGGCGCCTTCTTCCGGTTGCAACGAACAGACCGAATAAATCAGCCGTCCGCCGGGTTTCAGCATCCGGGCGGCGGCGGCGATCATGCGGTCCTGCTGCTCGCTTAACATTTTAATGTCGCGCGGACGTTTCAGGTGCGGCACATCCGGGTGCCGCCGGATCGTTCCGGTGGCGGAGCACGGCGCGTCCAGCAGCACCGCGTCGAACAGGGACGGCGGTGTCCATTCCAGAATATCGGCCTGGACCAGCGATACGCCGACGCCCCAGCGGCCCAGATTTTCCGCGAGCCGGGCAAGCCGCACCGGGTCTTTTTCGACCGCCGTCACCGCGGCCCCGGCAATCGCCAGTTGCGCGGTTTTGCCGCCCGGCGCGGCGCACAGATCGGCCACGCGCTCTCCGGATTGGGCCGCCACCAGGCGCGCGGGCAGCGCCGCCGCCGCGTCCTGGACCCACATGCGCCCTTCGGCAAAGCCCGGGATATCGACGACAAGCGTTCCGGCGGGAAAGCGGACAGAGCCGGTGGGCAGCAGCAGCGCGCCGTCTGGCGGGGGCACCCCGGAGGCGAGGGTCAGGTCCAGCGGGGCTTCGCGGGTATGCGCCTCCGCGATCGCGCGCGCGTCCGGGCCCCAGGAGGCCCACAACCATGCGGGGGTATCCAATCGGGGCGAGTCCAGCCCATCCAGCAACGCCGTCCCGCCCGTTGCGACCTTGCGAAGCACCGCGTTCACGAGCCCCGCGAAGGGCGTCAGGCCGGAGGCGCGCGCGAGGTCCACGGCGGTGCCGACCGCAGCGTGCGCGGGCATGTCCAGAAACAGCAATCCGGCGGCGCCAATCCGTAAAATCCAGCGCACCTGATCCGGCGGCGCCTTGCGCAGGAACGGTTCCAGCACCGCGTCCAACGTACCGGCACGGCGCAGCACCGCGGCGGCGAGGCGATGTCCGGCGGAACGGTCTCGCGCGTCCATTTCGGGCAGCGTGTTCAAGGCCTCTTCCAATGTGCGGCGGCGTTCGAACACCGAAGTCAGCAGCGCGTAGGCTGCTTCTCTCGTCGCGTCTCGGGCCATGGTTTATTCCCCTGCTTTGGGCGACAGGGACCGGCGGCCCGTCAAATCGTCTCCGGCGGATCGCGGCATCGCCAACGCCACGGGCGCGGCGATCGTCGTCATCGCCGCCACGACCAGGAAGGCCACGCTGAAATCGGAGGGTTCGGCGGTCGCGTGACCGGAATACGCGCGCGCGATTTCCAGCGACACCGCACCCGCCGAGACTCCGACGGTCGCGGCCAGTTGCTGGCCGGTGGTGTAGAGGCTGGTCGCAGCGCTCATGCGCGAGCGCGGCACGTCGCCATAGACCAGGGCGTTATAAGCGGTGAACTGCAACGACCGCAGGAACCCGCCCGCCAGCAGCACGGCATAGATGGCGGCCGCGGGCCAGGTTGGCCGGAACGCGGCGCACATGGCCAGCATGATGCCAGAGATCGCGCCGTTCCAGATCAACGTGTCGCGGAACCCGAAGAAGCGCAGCGTCCGCCGCGCCACGGGTTTCATGCACAGCGCGCCGGCCGAGCTGGCGAAGGTAATAAAACCGCTTTCCACCGCCGCCTTGCCAAAACCGACCTGCATCATCATCGGCAGCAGGAACGGGATCGCGCCGATGCCGGTGCGGAACAGCATCATCG
>JAYWAX010000723.1:0-2817 GCA_043782125.1 Acetobacteraceae bacterium
CGCCATGTTCGAACGCCACGCCGGTCAGGTTGCCCGCGTGGTTGTAGACCCAGCCGTGATAGATGCAGGCGAATTCCTTGACGTTGCCCGCGCGTTCCAAACACAGCAAATTGCCGCGATGGACACAGCGATTGACGAAAGCGTTGATGGCACCTTTTGCGTCGCGCACGGCGATGACGGCGGTCTCGCCGATCGTGGTGGACACGAAATCGCCTGGCTTGGACAATTCGATTTCAAGGCAAAGATAATGCCATGTGGGGCCCAGAAACAGGCGTTCCTGTTCGCGGCGGTATTGGTCCTGGTCTGTGTAGACGCGGAACGGGACCTCGGAAATCCCGTTGGAGGGCCAGGAGACGGTGGGGGTGGCGGTCAGCTCGGATTGCGACATCGGGGCGTCCTCCTTCCGCAGTTCGACGGCGCGGTTGAGGGGACGGTAGGACCGATCGGCGCGGGAGGGAAGAGCGGCGGCGGCCGTGCTTTTCGCGCCCCGGCCGTCAACGTTAATTCCTATTTGCCGCAGCAATCTCGCCGGAGCGAAGGAGACCCGGCGTGCGCATAACCTGGCGGTTGGACAAGGAACGCCGGAACATCTTTAAACACGGCTTCAATTTTTCGCTGGCGGAGCGGGTCTTCGCCGATCCATTGTCGATCATCGTCCATACCTACCCCGATCCAGACGGCGAAACCTGGATCCACATTCTCAGCCTGCCAGAGGCGACAACGCATGAGTGAAGGCAATACGAAATATCGCGTTTCTGACTGCCGAGCGTTGACTCCGGCCGAAATCGCTCGCCTGGATGAGATGGAAGCACGTCTCGGCGATCCCGACGAGACCGCCGAAATCCCCGATGCCGCCTGGGCCACGGCCCAGAAGGGCAAGCACGCGAAACCGAAACCGGAGGCGGTTTCCCTACGGGTGGACGCGGACGTCTCGATGTAGCCGAGGCCCGGAAAAGAATGTCAGCCGGCGCGGCGAACCCTGAAACCGGCGTTTCAACCGCGCCAGAACACGTGTGCCGTACCGGGTCAGACCGGAGCGTTCGCGGGGACAGCGCGGGATTTGCCGTTTCGCCGGGCAGCGGCCACCGACAGCAACGCCCCGACCATCAAGGCCAGCGATCCAGGTTCCGGAAGCGGCGCCGCCGCCAGAAGCTCGATCGTGACCTGACCCGTGCCGCTGGCCTGATTTTGCCCGATCGGGTTGGTCGCTGACTCGGACAGAAACGAGCCGCCACCGCCACCGGCCAGGCCGCCGTGGATAAAACCGACCCCGCCGCCGCCGCCGCTGTAACCGCCGCCACCGCCACCGCCGCCGAACCCTCCCCCGCCGCCACCGCCGCCGCCAAATCCGCCCGCGCCGCCCTGGCCGCCAGGATTATCGGCGCCGCCGGCCCCGCCGGTTCCGCCGGCGGCGAAACTCGCGCCGCCCAAACCGCCCGTGCCGTTGAACCCGAAGCCACCGCCGCCCGTGCCGTTGAACCCGCCGCCACCACCGCCACCAACGATGTCGCCACCACCGCCACCGGCGCCGGCGATCCCGCCGTTGAGGTGGTTTAACTGGTTGCCATTACCGCCATCCACCTGGCCGAACGCACCGCTGGCCGTGCCGCTTATCCCAAAGGTCGTGCCAGCACCGCCGGCGCCGCCCCCGGCGATCGCGAGCGGGGTATTCCCCGCGCTCAGGACCACGAAGCTACCGCCGCCTCCGCCACCTCCCGCGGTAGCGCTGGAGACGGCGTTGCCTCCGGTACCACCCACCAGAATTGTCAGAGACTGCCCTACCTGCAGCATGATATCGCCGCCAACGACCGCGCCGTTGCCGACAGGGAAATTGGGATTACCGGAGCCAGGCAGTCCGCCGGTGGCGCCATAGGCGACGATTTCATAGAGCCCCGACACGGTGACATCGAATGTTTCCAGGTGTCCGGTGTAAGAATAAATTGTCGCCGCGGGGGCGGCGGTCGCGAACCCAAGACACGTCGCGAGAAGCGCTCCACGCAAAATACGATGCACGATGTTTCCTTACCGCGCGAGGCGCGCGTCCAATGATTGATAACGTATGGAACGAACAGGCCCACACTCCATAAAGTGAAACAATCTCATTTTTGCCCATCTCTCACGATTAAGATACACGCCCAGCGGCTTCGCCGCAAGGGGCTACACGTCCGGGAACACGCGTTCAACGCGCGGTTCAACCGCCGGATCAACCGCCGGTGACGTTCCGTCCTGTTCGCGGCGGTCTTGGTCCTGGCCGGTGTGGACGCGGAACGGGACCTCGGAAATTCCGTTGGATGGCCAGGAGACGGCTTGCGTGGCGGACAATCCGGATTTGCGATTTCGGGGCGTCCTCCATTCCCGCCTTGCTGGCGAGGTTTGGGCGACGGCCGGACCGGTCGACGCGGGAGGGACGAGCGGCGGCCGCGCGAGCACGGCCGCCGGAATGTCGCGGGTGTTACCGCCCCAGTACAGGCATCACGAACTCCGCCCCCTTCTTCGCGCCGCCGGTCCAACGCTGCGTCACCGCCTTATACTTCGTATAAAACCGCACGCCCTCCATCCCGTACACGTGATGATCTCCAAACAGAGAACCTTTCCATCCCCCAAACGAATGGAACGACATCGGCACGGGAATGGGAACGTTGATTCCCACCATACCGATCTGCACCTGATTGGTGAAATCCCGCGCAGTGCCGCCATCGTTGGTGAACAACGCGACGCCATTGCCATATGCGTGTTCGTTGATCATGCGCGTCGCGGTCGCGATATCCGGCGCGCGCACCACGGACAGCACCGGGCCAAAAATCTCGTCTTTATAAA
>JAYWAX010000724.1:0-7799 GCA_043782125.1 Acetobacteraceae bacterium
AAATCGACGACCGCCTATTTGTTTCATATCGGCGATTCGCGGATTTATCGCGTGGCCGGCAATTCCCTCGAACAACTCACGAACGATCATCGGTATGCGGTATCGCCGGAACAATCCTGGCTCAGCCGCGCTCTGGGCATGGATACCCAGATCGAAATCGACTACCGCACCGTCCCGCTCGCGGAAGGCGATATGTTCGTCCTGACCACGGATGGCGTCCACGAACACATGAACGCCCGCTTCGTGCTCGCCGCGATCGCGGACAACGCGCCAGACCTCGATCGCGCCGCCAAAGCAATCGCCGATGAGGCTTACACCCGCGGCAGTCCCGATAACCTGACCATCCAAATCGTCCGGATCGACGAACTGCCCGCGGGCGACGCCAGCGAGGTCCTGGAACAAGAGGCGGAATTGCCGCTGCCGCCCTTGCTCGAAGCACGCGAAATGTTCGACGGATACAAGATCGTCCGCCAGGTGCATGCCAGCAACCGGAGCCACATCTATCTGGCGGTCGATACCGGGACCGGCAACCTCGTCATTGTGAAAATACCCTCGATCGATTTGCGCGGCGACGCCGCCTGGCTGAAACGATTCATGATGGAGGAATGGGTCGCGCGGCGGATCGACAGCGCCCATGTCCTGAAACCCGAACCAAGGGTCCGGAAACGCAATTACCTGTATGTGGTCACCGAATTCGTCGATGGCCAGACCCTGACCCAATGGATGATCGACAATCCCAAACCCGATCTGGAACGCGTCCGGACGATCGTCGAACAAATCGCCAGAGGATTGCAGGCGTTTCACCGGTTGGAGATGTTGCACCAGGATCTGCGGCCGGAAAATATCATGATCGACAGGAATGGAACGGTGAAGATCATCGATTTCGGCTCCACCAATGTCACCGGCGTCATCGAAGCCATGCCGTCCATGGACCCGAGCGAAGTTCTGGGGACCGCCCAATATACCGCGCCCGAGTATTTTCTGGGCCAAAGCGGCTCATCGCGCGCCGATATTTTCTCGTTGGGGGTCATCGCCTATCAAATGCTCACCGGACGCCTGCCGTACGGCGCCAGAGTGGCCCAGGCACGGACGAAATCGCGGCAGGAGAAGTTACGATACGAATCCGCACTGGACAGCACGCGCGACATCCCCGCCTGGATCGACGGGGTCCTGAAAAAAGCCGTGCATCCCGATCCATTCAAACGATACGATGAACTGTCGGAGTTTATCTTCGATCTCCGCCACCCCAATGACAGCCTTATCAATGCGCCGCTGGTGCCGTTGATCGAACGCAATCCCCTCTTGTTCTGGAAAAGCGTTTCCTTTGTCCTCGCGTGCATTTTATTGTTTGTGCTGATTTCCATGCGGCGATGAACAACCGCCGCGCGGGCCAGGAGACCGGCCAGATCACGAGCTGGCCACACGGTTGCTGGCGGCCATTGTGTCCGTCCCCCCCGCCCCTTACATTCTTACCAAACCCTGATCGACCGGACCCGCCATGCGCGCGAAACGAACCGCCACGCTATCGTCGAAATACCAAATTTCGATTCCGAAAGCGGTGCGGCAGAAGCATGACTGGAAACCCGGCCAGGAATGCGCCGTCATCCCCGGCGGTAACAACGTGGTGCGCGTCCCGGTGCCAGACCTGAAGGACCTTAAAGGCATCGCCAAGGGCGGCGATCCCGCGGGTTACCGCGACCGGGACGGCAGATATTGATGCCGGCCGTCGATACCTCCGCCTGGATCGGTGTCCGTTTCATCCCGAAACACGGCGCCTGACCCGATGACGCTCGCCACCAATGTCATGCATTTCGCGCGCCTTTTGCGCCGCGCCGGCCTCCCCGTCGGGCCAGCGGAAACCATCGCCGCGCAAAACGCCCTCACCCGAATCGATTTGGGCTCCAAAATCGAGGCCAAAACCGCGCTGCGCGCCGTCATGATCCACCGCCACGAACACCAGGACGTCTTCGACCAGGCGTTCGCCCTGTTCTGGCGCGATCCCTCCGCCGCCGAGCAGGCCGCCGCCATGGCCCTGCTGGATGCCCAAAAGCACAATAAACCGGAACGCCCGCCGCCCGCCTCCCGGCGCGTCGCCGAGGCGTTTACAAATCCCAACGCGCCCAAACCCAAACCCGAGGAAGAACCGCCGGTCCAGGACGCCGTTCTCACCGTTTCCGACCAGGAACGCCTGCAATCCATGGATTTCGAAGCCATGAGCGCGGCTGAAATCGAGGACGCGAAAAAAGCAATCCGCCGCCTGCGCCTGCCGCTCGACCTGCGCAAGACACGGACGATGCGGCCGGACCCGAACGGACCCCGGATGAATTTGCGCCGCACCATCCGGTCCAGCCTACGCCAGGGCGGCGAAATTCTGGCGATCGCCCGAGACCGCCGCCGGACGCGCCCGCCGCCATTGGTCGTGCTGTGCGACATCTCCGGCTCGATGGGCCGCTACGCGCAAATCCTGCTGCATTTCCTGCACGCCGTGACCAACGAACGCGACCGCGTCCACGTCTTTCTGTTTGGCACCCGCCTGACCAACGTCACCCGCCAATTGCGCGCGCGCGACCCAGAGGTCGCCTTCCAAATGATCTCCCACGCCGTTCCCGACTGGTCCGGCGGCACCCGCATCGGCGAGGCGTTAGAGAAATTCAACAAGCTCTGGGCCCGCCGCGTGTTGGGCCAGGGCGCTGTCGTCCTGCTGATCACCGACGGGCTCGACCGCGACGGCGCCGTGGGGCTGGCCGATAACATGGATCGGCTGCACCGCTCCTCGCGCCGCCTGATCTGGTTGAACCCGTTGTTGCGGTGGGCTGGTTTCGAGCCAAAATCGCAGGGTATCCGCGCGATGCTGCCCCATGTCGATGAGTTCCGTCCCGTCCACAACCTCGCCAGCCTGCGGGCGCTGATCGAATCCCTGTCCAAACCGGCGCCGAAACCGCTGAGCTGGACAAGCGCGCAATAAACGCGGGCACCGGCGCCAGCCCATCCGCCGCAACACCATGGCCCGGTTTATCGCGGTTCGAAGCTCGCCAACGCATGAGCGATCGCGGCCCCAACCCCGGTCCAGCCGCCATCGCCCGCCTGCCGGAACACGCGCGTATTTGGATACCAGGGACTGCCAGTGCCGGTATGCCCCCAATAGAAATTCGCCACGCGGGGAACCAAGACCCAGGTGGGATGCCCCATGGCCCCCGCCAAATGCGCCGCCATCGTGTCAGCGGAGATCAGCAGGTCGGTCGCCGCCACCATCGCCGCATATTCGTCGAGCGCCACGTCGCCCGCCGCCAGCGGATCGAACGCACCCGCCAGCGCGTCGCGTCCGATGCTATCTCCCCCCTGCAGATTGACCGCACCCGCCCAGCCCAGAGACCCCAGGACCGAGGCGGGAAAGGTTCTCTCTGGGCTGGAGTTGCTGGCGGGGTTCGCCCGCCAGACCACGCCCACGATCGGCCGGCGCATGGGCAGCGCGGCGGCGAATCGCTCTCGCCAGACCGTCACGCGGCGGGCATCCGGTATCAGCCAGGGGATCGCGGCGCCCGCGTGGCCCAAAAGGTTGGGTAAACTCATCATCGGCACGAAGGCGTCGTACTGTTCGGCAAGGGCCGCCATGTTCAGTTTGGCGGCGGGCTGGTCCTCCGGGGGGCCATGCAGCCGGCCAGGCGCCAAATGCGCCAGCACCGGCCGCAACGTGGGCGGGCATGCCAGATCCAGCGTCGCGCACCGTTCCGCCAAAGCGGGCAGAAAGCGCGCGGCCCACAACATGTCGCCCATTCCCTGTTCGGTGAAGGCAAGCACCCGCTTCCCCGTCAGATCGCCGTGCGGCCCGGGCACACGATGGCGCAGGCGGGCGAAACTGCCCGCGGCGGCCAGGCTGCTCCAATCCGGCTTTTCCAGCCGTGCCTCCTGCAGCGCGAACCCCTCCGCCAACATGCCGCAACCCAGCAACGCCAGAGCCAGGTTGAACCGGTGTCCGGGCCTGTCGGGCTCCAGCCGCGCCGCCGCCCGCCAATGCGTCAGCGCAGCCGGGACGTCGCCGCGCAGTTCCAGCAAATGTGCCTTCAACGTATGGGCGTTGGCCACCCCGGCATCGACCGCCATCGCCAGTTGCACCGCGTCCCATGCCAGCCCGCATTGGTCCCGCCGCACCAGCTCGTGCGCGGCCTCCGCCAATTTCACCGCCAGCGGATCGGCGGTCAAAGCGTCTCCAACCCAAGCGGCGGACCCACGGTAATCATGCGGTTGATCTGGTCTTGCGCCAGCCCGACCAGCATCGGGCTTTTTTGCCCAGGCAAGAGGGCGATATCGTAGAGTTCCCGGACGATGCCACCAAGGCGCAGCCAGTGCACGATTTCACCGGTGCCGAGATCCATGACCACCACGGCGCATTCCGCCTGGCGCTTTTCCGCGCGCAGCCGGTCCTCGATCGGCAGTCCGGCAAAGACTTCGTTACTTCGCGGCAGCGACAGCCCGATCAACGCGTGGCCGCCATGTAAAGCCAGTCCACGGGCGAAACCTGGCACAAAACCAATCGCGGCGAAGCGGCCGGTGGCGGGATCGACCACGCCCAACTCCCCGGACCCCGCGTTCAGGACGTATAACTCCCCCTCATGCAACCTGGGCGAGTGTGGCATGGTCAAGCCGCGGCACACCACGGCATTGCCGACGATATCCAGCACCACACCGCCGCCGACCCGGCCAGCCGCCCATCCCCGCGCTTCGTCGCCATCGCCGGCCGCCGTCATATAGACGGGACGGCCGCTCGCCGGGTCCATCGCCAGCCCGTTGAGGTGGCACCGGTCCTCCGGCGCCAGCCGGGTGATAAAAGGCGGTTTCCAAACGCTCCGGAAACTGCTGGCCTCATCGACAGTGGCGAGGCAGGAGAACGCGGTATTGACGAACACCGGCCGTCCCGATGGCAGCACGCCGACGTCATGCGCGAACACGTCGCCGGTGAACCAGGCAGCTTGCGGGACGTAGACGGCATCGTGACCTTCCAGCGAACCGCCGGGCGGGATCACATTCTCGAACCGCCAGATCGCGTTCAGGCCCGCGAGATACAGGCTGGCCCCGGACACGGCGATCCCCAAAGACCGTTCGAAGGTGCGCTCGGTGACGCTGAGTTGCGCGGCCGCCGGCGCGCCAATCAGAAAAAGCTTGCCGATTTGATAAGTGCTGACGGCGAGCGCCATCCCGTAGCCGTGCAAATACGCGGCAAAGCCGTCGGAGGCGCGGACGGAATAGGGCGGCGCCGAGTCCCCCGCAGTTACGATATCGGACAATGTGTTACTCCGGGGTTGCATGGCCACTTATAACATGGCTTGGTGTCGGTATCGGTGTTGCTCCGCTTATTTTTAGACGCTGGGTGATGGCGATGTGCCTGGGACTCCGTGCAACCCGCGCTTGCGATCCCGGCGCCTATTGAACCCCCGCGCTTATTCATAAAGGCGAGCCGATGCCGAATCGTGTGCTTTTCGACGCTCAGTTCTCACCGGGCGCGCTGCTCAGTCCGATTGCCGGTCTTTGGGTGTCCGACGGGACCGCCGCCGGCACCACGCAGGTGAAGCAAAGTGTGACCGGTACCGGTTTCACGCAATTGGGCGGTTCGGTGCTGTTCGCCGCCAGCGACGCCGCGCATGGTTCGGAGTTATGGGTGACGGACGGGACGGCGGCGGGCACGACGCTGTTGAAAGATATCAACCCTGGCACCGGAAGCGGGTTTGTCGGCACAATCAATGGATCGCTGAGCATACCCACCAGTTTACGGCCGGCGGGCGGTAAAATGGTATTCCTTGGCGATGACGGCACCACCGGGACCGAGTTGTGGGTCACCGACGGCACGTCGGCCGGAACGTCCCTGCTGAAAGACATTTTTGCCGGCAGCCAGACCAGTAACCCTGGGAATTTCACGGCGTTCGGCACGAAGCAATTGTTTTCGGCCATCGACGGCGTCCACACGATCGCGGGTGACGGATTGTCCGGGCGGGAGCTTTGGGTGACCGACGGCACAGCCGCGGGCACGTCGCTATTGGCCGACACCAACCCTGGTCTTTTCGCCTCCGGCAGCCCGACCACGATTACCAATCTTGGCACGGGACGCGCGCTGTTCGCCGCCAACGCCGGCAGTGCCGGGCGGGAGCTTTGGGTGACCGACGGCACGGCCGCCGGCACGTCGTTGCTAAAAGATATCAATCCCGGATTCTACCGGCCAAGCAACCCCGGTCCCGCCACACTGGTCGGCGCCACCGGGCGCGCCGTGTTTGCGGCCCAAACGGATGCCACGACCACGTCCACCAATCACGGGACCGAATTATGGGTGACCGACGGCACAGCCGGTAACACGTCGCTTCTGAAAACCTTCAGCGGCGGCTACCAGGCCGGTAGCAGCGCCTATGTGGCAGACAACGCCAATTCTGGATCCATGACCGGGTTCGGCGGCAAAGTGCTGTTCATCGGCACCGATGCCGGTGCGTCCTCGCTTTGGAGCACGGATGGAACGGTCGGCGGCACCGCGAAGCTCAAGGATCTCGTGACGAACGCCAGTGGCCCGTCTTTTACGCAGATCGGCACCAAAGAGGTTTTCTGGAACGCCAGCGGCAGCGGCCCGGCCACCCCCTGGGTTACGGATGGCACACCGGCCGGCACCTCGCAGCTCAAGGTTCTGAACACGCTGGTCACGCAAGGCCAGGCCTATGGCTTCGCCGCGCTTGGCACGAAGGCGTTGTTCAACGCGGTGGCGGCAGGGTCCGGAACACACACGTTGTGGATCACCAATGGCACCACCGCCGGCACTTACGACCTGGGCGTCAATCTCAGCGATCCCAAGGGTTTCAGCGTTTCCGGGAATCAAGTGTTTTTCCAGGCGGCCGACAGCGTTCACGGCACCGAATTCTGGGCGTCCGACGGTACTTTTTCGGGCACGACCCTGATCAAGGATATCAACACCGGCAATAACGGTCTTAACACCGCGTTCAGTAACAGCAATCCGACAAGCCTTGCCGCCGTCACCTTGGCGTGCTTCGCCGCCGGCACGCATATCCGCACAAGTGCCGGCGAAACAAAAGTGGAGACGCTGCGGGAAGGCGATCTGGTCGTCACCGCCGCGGGCGAGCACCGTCCCATCCGCTGGATTGGCCACCGTTTCGTCGATATCGCCCGCCATCCCAGCCCAGGCGACGTTGGCCCAATTCGCATCGCCCCGCATGCGTTTGGGCCGAATCAGCCGCGCGCCGCGCTGTTCCTGTCGCCCGATCACGCGATTTACGCCCTGGGCGTGCTGATCCCGGTGAAACATCTGACCAATGGCGACACCGTCGTTCAGGTGCCCGCCAAGGAAATCACCTATTATCACGTCGAACTATCGAGCCATGACATCGTTCTGGCCGAGGGATTGCCCGTCGAATCCTACCTCGATGCCGGCGGCCGGAGCAATTTCGCCAATGCGGACGGGCCGATCCGGCTGTTCCCGGATTTTTCCGGCGCCGGCCGGCCAGGGATGCTGCGGGAAGCGCATGGCGCCGCACCGCTGATGGTCGTTGGACCGGAGATCGAGGCCGTGCGCGCCATGCTGGCCCACCGCGCCAAGTCCGCCGGAAACACGGCCGTCGCGGCCTGACGCTCCGCCAGGAAAGTGAGGCCGGAGCGGCAACACCCCCCGCGCCCACTTGTCGCCACGGAGCCTGTGTCGGCGCGGGATGAATGAGCGTGCGGCTGAGCTTCCTTTGGGTTGCGAGTAATACCGGGGGCCGGAAGGGTTGACTCTTGCCCCTCCTCGTCATGGCCCGGCTCGATCGGGCCAC
>JAYWAX010000725.1:0-20775 GCA_043782125.1 Acetobacteraceae bacterium
GGAAATCGTGCTGGCGGAACATCCGGACTGGGGTTCGCAGGGGGCGCGGTTCGATTTGTTGCTGGTGGATGCGCGGGGTGTGGTGCGGCGGATCGCGGATGCGTTCCGGGGGGATGGGTGAGGTTTGGGCCGGAATCGCAAAAACCCCCGCTTTTCAGCGGAGGTTTTTGACGCAAAGGCAGACTTGCGATCGCCAGCCGGTGCGGCCATGCCGTCGCATGGACTTAATTGCCGGCGTCACCGGCGACGAAATCTTTATGGGCCGCGACTGGCCGCGCTTCAAGTCCGAAGTCCAATTCCGTGGCGAACACATTCTTTTACGCGCTCGAATGTCGCGGGATCGAGGACTCTGACGTCGTAAACGCGTTGCCCCCCGTTCAAATGCGAGAACAGGAACCTGAGGCGGTGAAACGCCACCGTCAGTACGATGTCCCCTTTCAGCCAGGCGGTTGGGGCATTGTATGGTGCGGGCAGCGGTGGATCGAAGCCGATTTCCATGTGGTGCGGTAGCCGGGGCGCCGGACGGCTCGTACTCAGTGGTACGATCGTGCAAAGGAGCGAGCGGCCAGGAATCGGAGGTGACAGCACCACTGCGGGCCGCCGTTTGACCATTTCCGGCGGACGGAACCCTTCCGACAGATCGACGCGAACGATGGTGCCAGGGACCGGATGGGATACGACTGTCAAGCGATCTTCAATCGCGGGTCTGTGGTTTGGGCCGGGTAGCCGTGCGCGGCTTCACCCCACCCGGCTCCGTGTGCGATGCCGGTACGACAAAGCCTCCGCGACATGCGTCCGCGTCACGATATCGGCGCTCGCGAGATCGGCGATTGTGCGGGCGACACGGATCACCCGCGTGCGGCCGCGCCCGGACAGGCGTAGGCGGTCCATCGCCTCTTCCACCAGTTTCGCGGCGTCGGGCGCCATGTGGATCGCGTCGGTTTCCGTTTCGGCGTTGGTGCCCGGCCCGTCGGGGCCGTTGCGGCGGCGGGTGGCCGCGCGAGCATCGGCGACCCGGGCGGCGATAATGGCGCTGGGTTCGCCGCGGGGAGCATGGGTCAGTTCGGCGGCGGTGGCGGGTTGCACTTCCACCGCCAGATCGATGCGATCCAGCACCGGGCCGCTGACGCGATTGCGATAATCCTCGCCGCAGCGGGGCGCGCGGCCGCATTCGCGATCGCCGTCGCCCAGATAGCCGCAGCGGCACGGGTTCATCGCCGCGACCATTTGGAACCGCGCGGGGTAGGTGATGTGGGCCGCGGCGCGCGACACCGTCGTGCGGCCCGATTCCATCGGCTGGCGCAAGGCCTCCAACGTCTGGCGCGGAAATTCGGGCAGTTCGTCCAGAAACAGCACGCCGCGATGGGCCAGGGAGACCTCGCCGGGCCGGGCGCGATGGCCGCCCCCGGACAGCGCGGCCTGCGAGGCGGAGTGGTGCGGTTCGCGGTACGGCGGGCGCAGCATCAGGCGGCCGTTTTCCAGCAGGCCCGCGACGCTGTGGATCATGCCGACTTCCAGCGCATCCCGCGCGTCCAGGTCTGGCAGCAATCCGGGCAGCCGCGCGGCGAGCATGGATTTGCCGCTGCCGGGCGGGCCGATCAGCAGCAGATTATGCCCGCCCGCGGCGGCGATTTCCACGGCCCGGCGCGCGGTTTCCATACCTTTGACATCGCGCATGTCGGGGCCTCTTTCGGCCTTGGCGACGCCGCCGGTGGCGGGCGGGGACAGGATTTGGGTGCCTTTGAAGTGGTTGATGAGCGCCATCAGGTTGGGCGGCGCCAGGATGTCGATCTGGCCGGCCCAGGCGGCCTCGGGACCCTGGGATTCGGGACAGATGAGGCCAAGATCGCGGGTCGAGGCGGCGATCGCGGCGGGCAACACGCCCGCGACCTTGTTCAACGACCCGTCGAGTGAAAGTTCGCCCAGAGCGGCGTAATCCGCCAGTTGGTCGGCGGGCAGCAGGTCCATCGCGGCGAGCACGCCCAAGGCGAGGGGGAGGTCGAAATGACTGCCCTCTTTCAGCAAATCGGCGGGCCGCAGATTGATCAGGATGCGCCTTGGCGGCAGCGACAGGCCCATGGCGTGGAACGCCGCCCGGACCCGTTCCCGCGCCTCTGCCACCGCTTTGTCGGCGAGCCCGACGATCAGAAAATTGGGCGCGCCGGTGGAGAGCTGCACCTGCACCTCCACCGGGATCGCCTCGATCCCCGCGAACGCGAACGTCGCCACCTGGGCCATGGCGTTGGAGGAGGTACGTTTGGTCATGCCCCAGGGTTAGCGGGATTTGGTTAATCCAATGTTAATGCAAGCGGGGTTTCTTTACGTCCAGAGCGGGTCGATCGGGGTTTTTCCGGCCAGCACGGCGGCGATGTTGTCCAGGGCCCGGAAACCCATTGCGTTGCGGGTTTCGCGCGTGCCACTGCCGACATGCGGGGACAGCAGGACGTTGTCCAGGTTGGCGAACCGGGCGTCGAAATCGGGTTCCTCGCGGAACACGTCGAGGCCGGCGGCGAAGAGTTTGCCGGATTTCAGGGCGGCGAGCAGGGCGTCCTCGTCCACCAGGCCGCCGCGGGAGACGTTCACGAACACGGCGCCGTCGGGAAGGAGGGACAGGGCTTTGGCGTTGACGATTTTGTCGGTGGCGGCGTTGGCGGGGGCGTGCATCGACAGGAACTCGCAATGCGGCAGCATTTCGAGAAAATCGGCGAAGTAGGTGGCGCCTTTTTCCTGCTCGGGCGGGAGGCGGTTGCGGGCGTGGTAGACGATTTTCATGTCGAAGCCGCGGGCGCGCTGCGCCATGGCCTGGCCGATGCGGCCCATGCCGAGAATGCCAAGGGTTTTGCCGGTGACGCGGACGCCCAGAAGGTCGCCCTGGCCGATGCGGTAGCGCCATCCCTGGCGCATGATGCGGTCGTATTCGAAGGCGCGGCGGGCGGCGGCGAGCAGCATCATGAAGGCGTGGTCGGCGGTACACTCGGTCAGGACGCCCGGCGTGTTGGTGACGGCGATGCCCTTGGCCTTGGCGGCGGCGACGTCGATGTGGTCGAAGCCGACGGAGCTTGTCGCGGCGGCTTTCACGGTGCCGGGCAGGCGGGCAATCGTGTCCGCGTTTAAGGGGAGGGTGTTGGTGAACATGATGGCGGCTGCCCGGTGTTTCGTCGCGGCTTCGACGACCTGGTCGCCGGTCATGTCGTTCTTGCCCTCGACGACGATGGCGTCGAAGTCGTGGCGGGCCCGGTCGTTGACCTCGGCAGGCATCAGGCAGGCGAGAACGAGGCGGGGTTTCATGGGGGTGGGCTCCGGATTGTTGGAGCGGTTATGGCGGGTGGGGGCGGGGTTGGGGAAGGGATAGCCGTGCCGGATGAGGTCACTCGCGGGGGCCGGCCGCCTGTCGGCTGTTGGGTCTGGTCGGTTCGTCGCTGGTGCCAGCGAAGCACGGCACCTAAACATTGTGTACCTTGCGTCCAGGTTCTTTCCAGGTTCGCGGAATGGACTCCCTGTCTTTTTTGCGGTAAAAAACTGGCGGATTGGTCAGCAGTGGAAATCATGGCGGAACCCTCGTTGCCTGAAAAAGACCTGTTGTTCCTGGCGATCTCGAATATGATGGGCGCGCTGCTGGAAATTAATGGCGAATTAACGAACATTCGTTCCGCGCTGTCGGCACTATCCCGGGGCGATGCCGACGCCGCAAAGAAAAGCGTGGCGGATGCTTTTGAGGACGCCACGAAATTCCATATCGAGTTTGGGGATGCGCTCGACAATCTTAAAAAATGGACCCGGACACCCCATGTCTGAGCAAGTCAACCTGGAGTTCATGGCGAACAGGCTGGCCAGCCTTCAGGCCGAAAACGAAACCCTCAGAGTGCGGTCAGAAGCTGAGGCAGTGAAAGGGGGCAGCGGTGGCGGAGAATCTGGCGGCATGGACCTGATGACTTACCGCCTCGATCAGGTGGATAAGCGCGCCGAAGCGACGGACGCGCGGATGGCCCGTGTCGAGGACAAACTCAATGCGATCCAAATGACGCTCGCGGGCCTTGCCACGCAGGACGCCATTCGAAATTGGGGCATCGGTATCGCCGCGCTGGTGGTGGCGACCGGGGTCAGTATGGCCGCTATTATGCTTCAAGCAGCCGGTAACCAGCTTTCCGCTTTCCAATCGGGGCTCAGCGCTATCCAGGCAGTCGCTTCGGCGGTTCAGCTTCCGCCCGCGCCACGTCCACCGCGTCCCACCGATTCATCTCCAGCCGATACGACCATGCCTCCGCCGGGGTTTACGTTGGACCCGCCACGCCCCGCCAATTTATCGCCTCCCGATAAGCCTGCTCTCAACATCGCCCCAGCAAAACCGTAACCTCGGATCGGGCTGTTTCGACCCCGATACTGCTCCGAGAATGGGTTCGCCCCGGTGACGATGCGCGAGGGGCGTGCCGTAAACGCATCCGATGTGGCGGAAATGCAGCGCCGTCTGGCGGTATAATACCAGGGGCCCGAAAGATTGACGCGCTGCACGCCCTCTCCCCGTCACAGCCTGACTCGATCGAGCCACCGGGTGCGGCACGGCAGTTGGACGAACGGCACGTCGCGCAGTGGGGGTAGCGCTTATTCGCATAGGCTCTGCCGCTCCCGGTGGCCCGATCGAGTCGGGCCATGACGGGGAGGGCAAGAGTCAACTGTTCGGGCCCCTGGTTTCACTCCAAATCCTCCAAACTGAACTGCTCCGCTTCCTCGTCGTAACTGAACAATTCCGCGTAACGCCCCCACCCGATCACCGCCCGCAACGTATCGGCCGCGTAATCCGGCGACATATGGTCTTCCAACTCGTCGCGGAACCGCACCGCCGAGGCGCGGTGGTTCCAGCGTTCGTCCAGCACCTGGCGGATCATGCCGGCCAGCGGGACGTGCGCGCGCAATGCCTCGGCGAACAGCATGCGGCGGCCATCGACGCCGGCCTGGGTGAAGGCGCGGCCTTTTTCCGTGAGCAGGATGTCGCCTTCCTCCAGGATCGCGAAGCGGAACAATTGCAGGGTTTCGCCCAAAGGCAGCAGGTCGTCCACCTCATAGTGTAAGGTCGCGGCCAGGGCCGGTAGATCGGCGCGCCCGTCATAGGGCGGGGCGGCGACGGTTTCCATCAGCCCAGCCATGAGGTTGATGCCGACGCGTTCCAGCGGCCTGGCCAAGGGGTGGGCCGGGACGGCGGCGGCTTTGGGCTCGGGCACGGCGCGGCGGGTCATCAGGGCGTAGATGCCGTCCACCATCTCTCGGAATGCCGGGTCCAGGCGGTTGCGCGGATGCGGGAAGGGCACGGTCAATTCGCTGCCGACCCGCCCGGGATTGGAGGAAAAGACCAGGATGCGGTCGCACATCAGCACCGCTTCCTCGATATTATGTGTCACCATCAAAACGGATTTGACGGGGAGTTTTCCTTCGGACCACAGCTCGATCAAATCGGTGCGCAGGGTTTCCGCGGTCAGCACGTCCAGGGCGCTGAAGGGTTCGTCCATCAGCAACAGGTCGGGATAAACGACCAAGGCGCGGGCGAGTCCGACGCGCTGGCGCATACCGCCCGAAAGTTCCTTGGGATAGGCGGAGGAAAACCCGCCGAGACCGATCAGGTCCAACGCGGCCTCGGTGCGTTTGTCGCGTTCGGCTCGGGCCACGCCGCGCGCTTCCAGGCCCAGTTCGACGTTTTCGTGGACCGTCAGCCAGGGGAACAGGGCGAAGCTTTGGAAGACCATGGCGATGCCGTCGGTCGGTCCGGACACTTCGCCGCCGCGCCAGGACACCTGGCCCGCGGTGGGTTTCAACAGGCCCGCGACGATGCGCAGAAGGGTGGATTTCCCCGAGCCGGAGCGGCCCAGAAGTGCGACGATCTCGCCTTCGCGCAGGGTCAGGTTGACGTCGTCCAGGACCACCAGATCGGCGCTGGCATCTTTGTGATAGCTCTGGCGGCAGCCAAGCACTTCGAGCAATGGGGCATCCATGACGATCGCCTATCCCAGGGTGAATTTGCGGCGCGCGAAGGCGTAAAGCGGGTGCCAGACGAGGCGGTTGAAGGACAGCACGAAGGCGGACATGATGGCGACGCCCAACACCACGCGCGCCATGTCGCCTTTTTCCGTGGCGGTGGCGATATAGGCGCCAAGGCCGTGTGCCACGAGTTTGGTGTCGCCCCAGGTCACGATTTCGGCCACGATCGCGGCGTTCCAGCAACCGCCGGACGCGGTGATGGCGCCGGTGATGAAATACGCGAAGATCCCGGGGATCATCACCTTGCGCCACCACAGGAACCCGCCGACGCGGAAATTCGCGGCGGCTTCGCGCAGGTCGCCGGGAAACGCGGCCGCGCCGGCGACCACGTTGAACAGAATATACCACTGGGTCCCCAGGATCATCAGCGGCGTCAGCCAGATGTCCTCGTTCAGATGGAAATGCACGATCGCCACGACGAAGACCGGGAAGAACAGATTGGCTGGAAACGCCGCCAGGAACTGGATCGCCGGCTGCGCCCGCCTGGCCCAGGCGGGACGGAGGCCGAGCCAGACGCCGATGGGGACCCAGACGAGACTGGCGAGGATCATCAGGACGACGACGCGGAGCATGGTGATCAAGCCAAGTAGCAACGCCTCGGTCAGGTCGGTCCAGGCCAGTTCGGCGGCGGCGAAGGTGAAGGCTCGCCAGGCGCCCCAGGCGAACAGGGAAGCGACCAAAACTGTCCAGACAACGCCCATGGCGCGGGAACCGTTGCTGTCACGGCGGCGGTTTTCGCGTCCGAAGCGCAGGCGCAGGCCGCCAAGGGCCGAGGCGCCCTGTCCCAGCATGTCGCCCAGAAAGCTGAGCAGACGGGTGCGCCGGATCAGGCGCAGCATCCAGGGATCGGCGGCGGTCGCGCCCGCGGTGGTTTCGAATTTGAACTTGGCTGACCACGCGACCAGCGGGCGGAACAGCAACTGGTCGTAGGCCAGGATCACGACCAGCATCGCGACAATAGCCCAGACGATGGCGCCGAAATTCCGCTCCGCCTGCGCCAGCGCGATATACGAGCCGATCCCGGGCAGTTTCCAATTGTTGTCGCCGACCGAAATCGCCTCTGACGCGACGACGAAGAACCAGCCGCCGGACATCGACATCATCGTGTTCCACACGAGGCCGGGGATCGCGAAGGGCACTTCCAGCCGCCAGAATTTCTGCCAGGCGCTGAGACGGAAGCTGGTCGCGGCCTCGTCGAGGTCGGCGGGGACGGTGCGCAGCGACTGGTACATGCTGAACGCCATGTTCCACGCCTGGCTGGTGAAAATCGCGAAGATCGATGCCAGTTCCAGGCCAAGCACCTGGCCGGGGAACAGGTTCATAAAGAAGACGACGGTGAAAGTCAGAAAGCCGAGGATGGGCACGGATTGGAGGATGTCCAGCAGCGGCACGAGGATGGTGCCGGCGCGGCGGCTTTTGGCGGCGGCGGTGCCGTAGGTGAAGGTGAACAGCAGCGACAGGGCCAGCGCGGCGAACATACGCAGGGTCGTGCGCACCGCGTATTCCGGCAGGCGCCAGGGATCGAGGCTGATGTCCGTCGCGCCGGGCGCGTCGATGGGGACCAGGGTGCCGCGGGCGATATGGGACACCGCGATCAGCGCGCTGAAGACGCAGACCAGCGCCACCACGTCCCAGACGTTGGGCAGACGGCGCGCGGTGGCCAGGACGGGGTTGTTCGCGGTTTGCATATGACTCCGATCGGGGCCGGCGCCTGGGCTTTGGCGCGCGGCTCGCGCGGGGGTTTTGGCGCGCGTCACGCGCGGGGGGTGTTGGCCTGCGGCTTGCGCCTGGGTGTTAGCGCGCGGCTCGCGCTTGGGTGTTAGCGCGCGGCTCGCACGGTTGTCACCACGGCGGCGGATGTCTGTTTCGTGACGGTGGCGTCACTCCTGTCCCGCGACCCGGCGCAGAATGTCGGGTTTGCACAGCGCGATGCGGCTGGCGGTGCGAGCGACGATGCCGTCTTCCTCCCACGCGCGCATTTGTTTGTTGACGGATTCGCGGGAGCTGCCGACGAAGCGTCCGAGGTCGGTGTGCGACAGGCGGATGTTCAGGCGGATTTGTCCGTCGGCGAACTGGCCGTATTCGGCCGCCAGTGTCAGCAGCCGGCGCGCGAGGCGTCCGGGCAGGTCCAGCATGGCGAAATTGCCCAGTGTTTCGGAGGTGTCGCGCAGGCGCGCGCAGAGGACGTCGATGAGGCGGAGGGCGAGGGCGTGGCTGGTCATGAGATGGGGCAGGAAGTCGCGGCGTTCGACCACCATCAGGTGGCTGTCTTCGAGGGCGGTGGCGTCGGCGCTGCGGGGTTTGCCGTCCAGTAGGGCCATTTCGCCGAAGACTTCGCCGGCGTCGATCATGTTGAGGGTGATTTCGCGGCCTTCGGGGGAGGTCGCGCCGATCCGCATGCGCCCGCTGAGTACGGCGGCCATGTAGGATCCTTCGTCGCCTTTCAGGAACATCGTTTGCCCGCGGCGCAGGATTTTGTCGGTCGCCCGCGCCAGGATACCGTCCAGCGCGTCCGGCGGGAGGGCATCGAACAGGGGGCTGGAAAGCAGCAGCCGCCGTCTGGCTTCCTGGTCCATGGACTTCATTTTTGTCGCGCCCCTGGATCGGTCTCGGGCCCGCACTATGCGCCCATCCGCGGGCCGGTCATAGTCCGGCGCGAGACGCCGACGGAGAGACACATGACTTTGCCCGCCCTGTTCCCGCCGCCGCATGGCGCGCCCTGGCCCGAGGCCGCGGCAGACGTGGCCGGTATGAACTGGATGTGGCTGGAGGAAGCGGCGCGGTTCGCGACCGAGAACGAGACGCTCTGGCCGCGGGATTTGCGGCTGCATTTGGAATCGGGGTTTTTCGAGGCGCCGCCGGACAATGAAATCCTCGGGCCGATCCGCCCCCGGGGCGAGCCGAACGGGCTGGTGCTGCGGCGCGGGGCGAAAATCGTCAGTTGGGGCGATACGGAGCAGGTGGATTTCACCTTTTCGGCCGCCAAAAGCTATCTCAGCCTGTTGGCGGGCATCGCCGTCATGGATGGATCGATCGCGGACCTGGATGAGCCGGTGCGGCGCACGGTGGACGATGGCGGGTTCGAGGGGGCGCAAAATGGCGCGATCACCTGGCGGCAGTTGTTACAGAACACGTCCGAATGGGAAGGTACGTTGTTTGGAAAGTCCGACACGATCGATCGGAACCGGAATCTGGCGGTCGAGGGGAAAGGCAAGAAAGGCGATGCGCGGCCGTTGCGGGCGCCGGGCACGCACTGGGAATATAACGATGTCCGCGTGAACCGGCTGAGCCTCGCGCTGTTGCGGCGCTTCCGGCGGCCATTGCCGGAGGTCTTCGCGGAGCGGATCATGGGACCGATCGGGGCGTCGTCCGATTGGTCGTGGCACGGGTACCGGACGTCCACGGTGGACGTGGACGGGCGCGCGATCGAGTCGGTCGCGGGCGGCACGCACTGGGGTGGCGGGATGTCGATCCACGCGGAGGACCAGGCGCGGATCGGCCTGCTGATGTCCCGGGGCGGGGAATGGCACGGCAAACGCATCCTGCCGGAAAGTTGGGTCCGGGAGTCGCTGGTCCCTTGCGCGTTGAACCCGAGCTATGGGCTGTTGTGGTGGTTGAACACCGGGAACATCCGGTACAAAAGCGCGCCGGCCGGGAGCTTTTATGCCTCTGGCGCGGGCGGCAATTTGACATGGGTCGATCCGGAGCATGAACTGGTCGCGGTGATGCGGTGGCTCGATCCGGGATCGGCGGATACCTTTATGAGACTGATAATACAGGCAATGGCATGACAATTCTCCTCGAAACACTGAAAATCGAACAGCCGCAGGAACACACGGTTCTGGTCACGCTGAACCGGCCGGAGGTGTCGAACGCGATGAACACCCAGATGGGGCTGGACCTGCTGGCGGTGTTCGACGGGTTCTGCGCGGCGCCGAACAAGCAGCGCTGCATCGTTGTCACCGGCGCGGGTCCGAAAGCGTTTTGCGGCGGTGGCGACCTGAAGCAGCGCAACGGCATGACCGACGAGCAATGGATGGATCAGCATCTGATCTTCGAGCGGTTCATTCGCGCGATGCTGGATTGCCCGGTGCCGATCGTCGCCGCGGTGAACGGCGCGGCATACGCGGGGGGGCTGGAAATCTCGCTGTGCGCGGATTTCATCTATGCGGCCGAACATGCGCGGTTCGCCTTGACCGAGGTGACTCTGGGGATCATGCCGGGCGCCGGCGGGACACAGAACCTGCCGCGGGCGGTGGGGGCGCGGCGCGCGAAGGAAATCATGCTGACGGGCAAGCCATTCACCGTGGCCGAGGCTTACGAATGGGGCATGGTGAACCGTATCTGCAAGGCGGAGACGTTGTTGCAAGAGGCGCTGGAAACGGCGGCGGTCATTTCGAACAACGCGCCGATTTCGACGCGGCAGTTGAAGCAGTCGGTGAACATGGGCCTCAACATGGATTTGCGCAGCGGCATGATGTTCGAAATCGAGGCGTATAACCGCATGGTCCCGACCGAGGATCGCCGCGAAGGTATTCGTGCCTTCAACGAAAAGCGCAAACCCGTCTATCGGGGCCGTTAGAGCACGATCGTTTCAAGTTGAAGCGATCATGCTCTAACGCATTTGTTTGAGAGAGCGATTCACGTTTGAGGTTGAAGTCAGCCGCAAACGATCGCGCTCTAAGGCTTCAGGAGGGATGACCGATGAACGCGACAGCCGAAATAAAGGGCGCGGGCCTTACGCGCCGGTTGGCGGAACAGGCTCGTACGTTAACCCTCGCCGATATTCCCGCGGAAACCCGGGCCTGGGCGCGCCAGTGCATTCTGGACGCAATCGCCTGCGGGGTGGCGGGGGCGTCGGACGAACTGACCGAAATCCTGCTGGCCGAAATGGTGGAGCAGGGCGGGCATCCCGGCGCGGCGGTGTTCGGGCATGCCGAGCGGCTGCCCGCGGCATCGGCGGCGCTGGTCAATGGCGCGGCGGCGCATGCGCTCGATTTCGACGATGTGAACCTGGCAATGCCCGGCCATCCCTCGGTTGCCATTCTGCCGGCGCTGCTGGCGTTGGCGGAGGAAACCGGGGCATCGGGCGCGGATGTGTTGACGGCGTTTGTCGCGGGGTACGAACTGCAATGCCGGGTTGGGCGGGTGTTGTCGCCGGGTCATTACGATGTGCTGGGGTTCCACGCGACGGCGACGATCGGCAGTTTCGGCGCGGCGGCGGCCTGCGCGCATTTGCTGAAGTTGAACGCGGCGCAGTTCGTTACGGCGTTGGGGATCGCGGGGACTCAGGCCGCGGGTCTGAAGTCGATGTTTGGCACGATGTGCAAGCCGCTGCATGCCGGGAAGGCCGCTTATCACGGGCTGATGGGCGCGAAACTGGCGAAGCGCGGCTTCACCAGCCGCGACGATGTGCTTGAATGCGGGCAGGGTTTCGGCAGTACGCACAGCCCGGATTTCCATCCGGATCGCGCCTTGGAAACGCCGGTGAACGGCTGGTACATGCGGAGCAATTTGTTCAAATATCACGCTGCCTGTTATATGGTGCATTCCTCCATCGAGGCCGCGCGTAAACTGCGCGAACAATTCGGCGTCACGCCCGACAGGGTCGACAAAATCCGTGTCTCGCTGGAAGAATCCTGCGATCGCATTTGCAATATTCCCGCGCCCAAAACCGGGTTGGAAGCGAAATTCTCGTTGCGGCTCGCGACCGCCATGGGGTTGTCGGGGATCGATACCGGACGGCTTTCCACCTATTCCGAGGCCGTTGCGACCGAACAGGGGCTGGTTACGCTGCGCGACAAGGTGGAACTGGATTTCAAGACCGGTATCCCAAACACGTTTGCCGAGATCGATCTGGTGCTGACCGATGGCACACGGCTCAGCGCCAAACACGACGCGGGCCTGCCATCCGGCGACACCGAAGACCAGGGACGCCGCCTGGAAATCAAATTCTCTGGGCTCGTCGAGCCTGTTCTGGGATCCAACCGTTGCACCGAACTCATCGCCCGTATTCGCGGGTTCGAGTCGCTGCCCGACGTCCGGGGCCTGATGGCGCTGACCGCGCGGTAGCGGCGACTGGGTTTTTTTTGCCCCAGACCCGTGCGTTCGCGAGCGGGAGGATGCGGGTGTCATACCAACCGCCCGGACGATTGACTCTCGGCACGGCTTCTCGCCCTCGTCATGGCACGGCTCGACCGGGCCATCGGATGCGGCACATCGATCGAACGAAAGGCGCTTTTCGCGGTTCATCGTGCCCACTCTCGCAGTGGTGTACCGCTCCGGATGGCCCGCTCGGGGGCGTGCCATGACGGGGATGGGACCTCGCGATAGGTCAATCTTTCGCGCCGTTGGTATCAGGTGGCGTAAGCTACACGCCTGTTTCCGGCGCGCGGGAATCATACCAGGGGCCGGAAAGGTTGACTCTTGCCCCTCCGCGTCATGGCCCGACTCGATCGGGCCACCGGGAGCGGCACGGCCTATGCGAATAAGCGCTACTCCTGCCGCGCGACGTGCCGTTCGTCGAACTGCGTGCCGCACCCGGTGGCCCGATCGAGGCGGGTCATGACGGGGACGGGACCTCGCGATGTCGTGCAGAACCCGCAAGAACCCGCCAGGGCGCCGTCCGCTGCTTGCGGCCCGCAGCGGCAGCGCCCCGCTGCATCCTTCCCCGCTTCCAAACGCGCCGCGATCAGACCTGGGGCATGATTTCGGCGGCAAAGCGTTGCAGGCGTTCGATGCTTTCCGAAATCGACGATCCACGGAAATCGAAGATCAGTTCGTGTACCCCGATCGCGGCAAAGGACCGGATGTCTCCGGCGATGTCGGCGGCATCGCCTGTGAAGCCGCGGCGAGTGCCGTCGGCGTTCGGAATCGCGGTATCGTAAAGCGGCGCCTTATAGGAAATATGGATATTTGCAAAATCCCGCCCTTCCGCCTCTGTCAGCCGTTTCAACGTATCCAGATGTGCGCGCATTTCCTGGGGCGGCAGCGGCAGGGCGGCGATTGCGCCAACGGGATGCCAGCCGTCGCCATGGCGCGCCGTGCGGCGCAGCGCGGCGCGGGAGTGGCCGCCAACCCAGATCGGCGGGTGCGGCTTCTGTAACGGAAACGGCTCTGCACGAATATCGGAATATTTGTAGAACTGGCCCTCGAAGCTCGCGGGCGACCGGGTCCAGAGCTGTTTGAAGATCGCGATCCATTCGTCCGTTACGGCACCGCGCCGCGCGAAATCCGGGCTGTCCAGTGCCTCGAACTCTTCCCGCAGCCAGCCGGTGCCGACGCCCAGTGTCAGGCGCCCGCCGGAGAGCACGTCGAGGGAGGCGACCATTTTCGCGGTCAGCACGGGGTTGCGATAGGGCAGCACGAGGACGGAGGTCACGAGCCGCAACCGCTCGGTCGCGCCTGCGAGCACACCCAGGATGGAAAACGTTTCCAGCGCGTCGCCGCCGCCAGGATGTTTGCGGTCCACGGTGTACGGATACTCGGAGGTGCTTTCCACGGGAAAGACGACGTGGTCGGCGATCATGGCGGAGTGCAACCCAAGCCGCTCGCCTTCGCGCGCCAGAGCGATCACGCCTTCGCGCGTGGCAGTGGGACCGCGGGTGGGGACGTAAAACCCATAGCGCATGCTGTTTTCCCTTTCCCGCACCGATCCGGAGAGTCAGGCCCGCGTTGGTTCGAAGACGTAGGGGGCCAAACTTGCCTGTGCCTCGCCGCGCAATTCGTGCCATTTGCGCGGTCCGCCGTAATAAGCGAGGCTGCCTGGTTCCGCTGCTCCGTCGCCATTGTAATAAGACAGACAATCGCGGAGCGGCGCGCTTGCGAGATCGGCCTCGCGGCAATGCGCGGCATAGGCGTTTTCTGGCTCTTTCTCGATATCGACGACGCCGTCGCCGCGGTCGCGCAGGGTGGACAGCATCCAGACGACGTAATCGGTATGACTTTCGACGCCGCGGGTGAAGTTGAACTGACCGCCGCCGCTTTGCGGGCCGGACATGATGAACAGGTTGGGAAATCCGTTGCTGTGCAGTCCCAGAAACGTCTTGACGCCTTCGGTGCGCCATTTTTCGCGCAGAGTCTGGCCGTGACGTCCCGTGACCATGTTGAAGGTTGCGGTGGCCATCCATTGGAAGCCGGTTGCATAAATCAGCACATCCACCGGATATTCGACGCCATCGTGGACCACGCCGCGCGCGTTGATCTCGCTGACTCCCACAGGCGCGGTATCGATCAGTTTCACATGCGGCAGGTTGAACGATGGCAGATATTCGTCATGGAAGGTCGGGCGCTTACAGCCATACGCGTAATATGGCTTGAGCGCCGCCGCCGTGGTCTTGTCCGTTACGATCGCATCCACCCGCGCGCGGATTTGTTCCATGATCCGGAAGTTGCTGTTAAGCTGCCGCTGGATCAGTTCGTCCGGCGCCAGTTCGCGCGCGTGGACCCGTTTTTCCCGGACGGTATCGACCTTGCCCGACAGAAAATCGTCATTGCCTTGCAGCGCGGTGCGGCCCGACGAAATCAGCGCCAGCCGTTCGCGCCGCTTTTTGGCCCAATTGGGCTCCTTCGACCAGGCTTCGATTTCTTCCGGGGTGGTGGCGCGCTGGTCGCGCACGTCGATCGTCGAGGGCGTGCGTTGGAAGACGAATAATTCTTTCGCGACTTTCGCGATTTCCGGCACCGCCTGCACCGCGGTCGCGCCGGTCCCGATGATGCCGACTCGTTTGTCCTTCAGATCGACATGGTAATTCCAGCGCGAGGTATGGAAGGCCTCGCCCGCGAATGTCTCCATCCCCTCGATCCGCGCGAGCTTCGGCGTCGTCAGAATGCCGTTCGCCAGCACGGCATAGCGTGCGCGCATGGTATCGCCGCGATCGGTGCGCACGGTCCAGCGCCCGGTTGCCTCATCCCAGGCGGTGTCCTGGACGGTGGTATGAAACAGGCAACGGTCGTAAAAACCGAAACGATCCGCCATACTTTGGCAATATTCCAGAATTTCGAACCCGGAGGCGAATTTCATCGTCGGGAAATAGCCCATCTCCTCCAGCAGCGGCAAATAGCTATAGGATTCCACGTCGCAGGCGATGCCGGGGTAGCGGTTCCAATACCAGGTGCCGCCGACGTCGCCGCCCTTTTCGCAGAATCGCACATCCTGGAAGCCCGCGGCGCGCAGCTTGTACCACAGCAGCAAGGCGGCGAAGCCTGCGCCGATGACCAGGATTTCGCAGTCGTCTGTCAGGGCCGCGCGCGGGATTGGCGGGGCGGAATAGACATCGTCCAGATACTTCGCGAATTCGCCTTCCATGGCGATGTAGTCGGCCGCGCCGCGCCGCGCTTCCTTGTTCGCGCGGTATTTCGCCTGCTCCTCCGCGTCGAACACAGCGCCCGGCGGGGGCGGGGGGAGGGTCCGCAATGCCTCGTCCGTCGCCGGGGAATAGCCTTTGCCAGCGATCTTCTCGGACGCCTTGGCGGCGCGGGTGTTGAAGGCTTTCAGGCCGGTGGCCACGTCGATACGAATGGGCGGATGCATGTGTGCCGGACTCTCGGGATCGGGGTGGGGGCGAATCATCGCCCAGAATAGCCCCCGTATCCGCCCCCCGGCAATCGTGGGCCGGAATGGCGCTTTCGAAAGAGTAGCAACCGGAGGTAGCAATCAGGTAGGATGGTTCGCCGGCCCGGACACGCCGGCGAACGTAGCCCGGAACGGAGGAGCCGCGATGGAAGCCAAACGGAAAGTCCGGATCGCCGGTAAGGTGTTCGGCGTGGTGTCGGACCAGGAAGCCGAACAATGCGACGGCGTGGTGTGCATGCCGTGGAGCTGCGACAGCGACTTCGACGACGACGTGAAAAGCGCGTGTATCGGATGCGGCCAGGCGATACGGCACCGCCCGCATGTGCCGAAACGCCCGCCGAAAATCTGCATCGTTTGCGCGCCGGACTGGATGAACGCGACCCGGCACTGAGGCCGCGTGCCGTCCCGGGGTCCGGTGCGGCACGTGCCCAATGGTAACGCGCCCAATGTTATCGCGCCATGCCCTGCGCGCCCGCGGGCACGTCGTAAAACGCCAGGGTCATCGAAACGCTGGTGTAATGGCCCATCAGCGCGATGGTGTCGGTGATGCCGACATGGCCCATCGCCGTGACCGCGCGGTCGAACAGGCCTTTCGGCACCCAGCGTCCGTTCGTCAGGGCGATCGCCATTTCGTAAACGATCTGCTCGCGCGCGTCGGTGAAGGACACTTGCAGACCCGAAACGATGGCGTCCACCTTCTCGGGCGGCAGGCCGACTTCCTTGCCGCGGCGTTCATGCGCGTTGGTGGGATAGGCGGAGCGGTATTTGCTGGTGACGACGCAGACCGCGATTTCGCGTTCCCGTTCGGTCAGCGAGTATTTACCGGCATGGAAATGTCCGCCGAAGGGGCCCACGACTTTCGCGAGTTTGGGATTGTGGATCCAGATCTTGCTGGGACCCGGCAAACCGCCTCGGCTTTCCAGCATGGCCTCGTAGCCTTCTTTCTGCTCCGGCGTCATCTTGTCGACGGGGAGTTCGGCATAGCGGCCAAAGGTGGGCGTTTCGGACATGGTTGGTTTCCTTCCCAGGTTGGTTTCTACGCCCATCCTGGGGCAGGTCCGTTTCGCTGTCGACCTCGGGATCCGTGAGGGCGGCCGCTAGCCTTGTCAGAGGATGTTCAGGCGGACGCCTGAAGACAACGATGCAGCCGAAAAGGAAAATCGGTACGGCGGTTTCGGGACGGATGGTGACACACACGCGCGATGACAGGCCGGCGTGTTTACGTGGCATCGGGACGGTTTCCGCCTGGCCGGCGAAGCCTTCACCTGACAGGATCATGCTTCAACGCCGTCAAGCCGGGGCCTGTTCGCGCACGGTCTTCGTCCCCATCTCCAATCGTCCGGCCATCGCTGTCCGCGACCTGCCGCTTCCGAATTTGTCAGAAGTCAGGCACGGGCCGCGGTGCCGGGAAGCTGCCTGGGCGGATACGATCGCGACCGTTGCAATCTCGGGTTTACGGGCGATTTGGAAAAGCGCCATGTGCGAATGGGGCGTAAGGTAAAAGACGGAGGCGTAATTCCATCGGTTGTCCACCGGTCCAGACCTTGTGGACCAGTAGCATATAGTGGCTGCCAACAATGCCAAGGAGGCACAAGGCGAGACCGGCGAAAACGACGCTCCGCCGACTCAGGGCACCCCAATCCGCCAACATCCGGTACCCGATGAATGTGGCTATCGTCATGAAGGGTGAAAAGTCCATGCGATAGCGCATGGCCAGATACATTGCGGCGCAGACCAGGACAATTGCCGAAGACCCCCCCAAAAGTGTAAGTCGCAGGACCGCCACGCCATCGTTCGCGAGAACGGGCGGCCGCGCGATAAGTGAGTATATACCGACGATAACCAATACGATCGTTAAAGGATCGATGGCCGGTGCAAAGAACGGCGGAGCCTCGATTCCATAGAAATGATTGAGGAGGTATTCGGAAAAAAGGGGGCGCCAGGTCAGAAAATAGGGTAGTCCCGTCGAATAATACAACAGCGATATCGGAATACGCGTTACGTTGAACACGCCGTAATTCATGATGACACCAACGTGATGTGGATCGGCGGCGGCCATATCGTAATAGCGATAGTTCACGAATGTAAACGGGTTGCCCCAGCGCTCGAAATTAATGAATCCAACGACGATTGTAAATAACGTCAGGATCGCAACAGGTACGATGAAGCTTCGATCCGATATCGCCCCGAGAAGATTGCGCCACGAGGGCCGGCTACGCCAGATTATCCACATATTTCGCATAATCAGGAGTGACGTTGTCAGGGCCAGCGCGACTCCCACAGATCCACGCGTGTTCAGTGCGAGCCCTGAGAGACCGGCCAACAACGCCCAGTCGGTTGTCGTAAAGCCGCGGTCGGTCAGCACCGCGCGCAGCAGGACGAAATTATAAACCGCTCCAAACGCCGAAGCCCAAAAAACCGGTTCATGGTAAAACCAGGCGGACCCCAACAAGTAAACTTCGGGACCACTGAAGCATATCGCGGCGGCCATGATAACGAGACAGGCGTTTGAACGGCGGGCCGGCGACACGGAGCGATGTATCAAAAGCAGCATGCGCAAAAGAGCGCCGACATAAATTGTCATCGCGATGAGGCAGGATGGGCGCGCCAGTCCAATCTTGGTGACATCGAAAAAGAGCATCGCGGGCAGTCGCAACAGAGCGGGTACGATTCCATAATAGGAATAAGTCTTTCCATCCCTGGTGAACGATTCAGGACCGATGACCGCCGCATCGACTCCGAAATCGCCGCGCAGCAAATGGTCTAGCATGCTTCCGAACACGAGGTCTCCGGATTCGCGGCCCAAAAGAGAGATGGTTCCGTTACAAAGAAGAAACGCGTAATAAAAGAAAAGAACCAGACATGCGACAAAAATCCATCTGGCTTCGCGCCAGCCAGAAGGGGCGAATGAGTCGGATATAATCCCGTCGGTGGTCTTGCTGATCATACCGGCTCCATATAACGCTCAGCCGAGATATATCTTGAGTGCCTGGCAATGCCAATACAGCGTCCTGGGTGCATGGTCACACGAACGCCATTTCAAAATTGTAAGACACGTCCGGCCGGACTCGCGATCCTGCGTTCTCGTTGTCCTCTGGCCACTGTTGGGACTACCTGAACTGCCATATGCTCATCGCTGTGCCCGCGGCGATAAAGGCACCCGGCGCCAAAAAGTTCGTTCCAACTGTGTACGGTCCCGGCCTGAACCCGCGCGAAACGGTGTTGTGCAAGCCGAAAACGCTGCCGCGTGTGGAACATGTCGGGCACCTCGAACCGGGGGAGAAGTATGGCGCTCCTCGGGCAGACCGCTTTTGAGGCGTATATCAATTATTTCTGGCTGGGTAGGGGCACGCGGCGGAAACCGGCTCATGTGTCGCGAAAATGCGTCAGCCTAATACCGTCCCGCCGCCTCCCGGAACACCTCCAAATGCGCCGCCGCGGAATTGCGCCAGTCGAAGGTCTGAGCCCAGGTGCGGGAGGGGGCATCGGGATCCATGTTGGCGAGACGCTGGCCGGTCAGGCGTAGGCAGGCGGCGATCCATCCGGCCCGGTCGTCCGGGTCCAGCGCGAGGGAGGTCGGGCCGATCATTTCCCGAAGGCTGCTGACATTGCTGAAAACAACGGGCGTTCCCACCGCCTGTGCGTTCAGCGGCGGGAACCCGAAGCCCTCGTAAAGGGTCGGGTACAGCACGGCGAGCGCATTGCGATACAGCGACGGCATGTCGTCCGCGTCCAGGAACGGCGCGAACAGCACCTGGGATTTTGTCTCCGGGGACAGGGTCTGGCGGAAATCCCGGTGCGCCGATTCCGGCACGCCGCAGACCACGAGGCCGATATCGGATCGTTGAAGCGCCTGAAACAACTCCAAAGTCCAGCCAAGGCGTTTCCGCGGGATGGTGCCGCCAAAATACAAAAGATACGGGCGATCTCCGATACCCAGGGACCGGAGCGCCGGCGGCAACGGGCCGGGCAGACCGTGCAAATATCGCGCGTTCAGGCCATGGCGGATCACGCGGATTTTGGGTTCCAGATCGGGCCAAAGCCGGAGAATATCGCCGCGCGAGTGTTCGCTGATCGTGATCACTTTCGCGCAGCGGCGCAAAGCGGCGGGCAGCAGTCGATCGCGATAAAATCCCGCGCCGTAGGATTCGTTCGTCTCCCAGGGGATCGTGTCGTGAATGGTGACGACCGTCGGCACGGGTTGCCACAACGGCAGATCGTTCGAGGTACAGTGCAGAACCTGGACTTTATCGTGCCGCGCGCGCCAGGGCAGAAACCCTTGTTCCCAGGTATGGTAACGGTAGCCCTTGATATCGCGCAGCACGGGCACGGCCGCACCGAGGCCCGCGGGCATATGGAACGGCAGATCGGGGCGGTGGCCGTAAAAAGACCAGGATATGTCTCCGTCGAGACACATATGTGTCGCGAGCGGGGCGAGGTATTCGCCAATGCCTCTGACGAAATTCGTGTTCAGGCAGCGGGCGTCGGCCCCGACCAGGAATGTCATGCCGGTTTCCCCTGGATGTTCGCCGGGCGGCGCGGCTACAGGCTGAATCGTTCGCCAAGGTAAACGCGGCGCACATCTTCGTTCGCCACGACCTCGCGCGGCGTGCCTTCCATCAGCACTTGCCCGTCATGCATGATATAAGCGCGGTCGATGATTTCCAGCGTTTCGCGGACGTTGTGATCGGTAATCAGCACGCCGATACCGCGGTCTTTCAGATGCTTAACCAGGTCACGAATTTCGCTGACGGCGATGGGATCGATACCCGCCAGAGGCTCGTCCAGCAGGATGTAGGACGGCTGGGTCGCCAGCGCGCGGGCGATTTCCACCCGCCGCCGTTCTCCGCCCGACAGCGCCAGCGCCGGGGTGCGCCGCAGATGCCCGATGCCGAATTCGCCCAGAAGTTCGTCCAGCATCAGCCGCCTTGTGGACAGGTCGGGCTCGACCACCTCCAGCGCCGCCATGACGTTTTGTTCGACGTTCAGGCCGCGGAAGACGCTGGCCTCCTGCGGCAGGTAGCCGATGCCCAGGCGGGCGCGGCGGTACATGGGCAGGGTGGTGATGTCGGCGCCGTCCAGATGGATCGAGCCGGTGTCGGGACCGACCAGGCCCATGATCATGTAGAACGTCGTGGTCTTGCCGGCACCATTGGGGCCGAGCAGCCCCACCG
>JAYWAX010000726.1:0-7754 GCA_043782125.1 Acetobacteraceae bacterium
AGACGGCCGGTCTCAGGCTGGAAGTGGCGGCGGATGGCGCGACTTATTGGTTGTATTTTCCAGAGCAATGGGACCCGGCCTCGCCATGGTCGAAGTTGAAAGTGCGTCAGGCGGCCTCGATGGCGCTGGATTACGTGTCCATCAACGCCGCCCTGAACATGGGGGCGTCGCGGATCACGAGCAATTTCATCCCGAAACATCTAAAATATCATTTGGCAACGCCGCCGCCGGTCTTCGACCCGGCGGGAGCGGCGCGGTTGCTGGCCGAGGCGGGATATCCTGGCGGTTTCGACGCCGGCGTGTATTGGTGCGATTCGTCCTATGCCAATCTCGCGGAAGCGGCGCTGAATAATTTGGCCGCCGTTGGCATTAAGTTGCAACTGCGGCCTTTGGAACGCGCGGCGTTCGACAAGGGGTTTCTCGACAAGCGGTATAAGAAAGGAATCATCCAGGGCAGCAGCGCGGCGTTCGGCAATGCCTCGACCCGGCTCGCCGTATGGGCGATCAAGGATGGCGCCTATGCCTATGGGAGCTATCCGGAGATCGACGCGCTTTATCCTCAACAATTGCACGAACTCGATGAGGCGAAACGCACGGCGATTCTCCATAAGATGCAACAGATGATTTACGACAATAAAATGTTCGTGCCGCTTTGGCAGTTGGGATTTCTCAGCGTCGCGGGCCCGCGGTTGAAGGACTCGACGTTTGGATCGATTGAGGGGTTTGTCTATCTCGGCCCGTACGAGGATATCACGCTGAACGGGACATAGCGCGACAGCGGCACACAGTAGGAGGCGGGAGGGTACATGAAACAATATATCCTGAGACGGTCGGGCTACTCCGTGCTGTCGCTCGTGCTTTTGTCCCTGACGATCTTTCTGTTCATCCGCCTGACCGGCGATCCCACGACGCTGTTGACCGAACCGGGGGCGAGCGCGGACGATATCGAGGCTGTCCGTCATAAACTCGGGCTGGACCGTCCGATTTGGGAACAATACGCGTGGTTCGTCTACAGCCTGCTGCGCGGCGATCTTGGGGACTCGTTTTATTACCAAACGCCGGTATTGGAATTATATATGTCCCGGCTGCCGAACTCCCTGACGCTGGCGATCGCGGCGATGGGATTTTCGCTCGTGTTGGGGATTCCGTCGGGCATTTTGGCATCGGTTCGGGTTGGGAAGTTCTGGGATAACGCGGGCAAGATTTTTGCGCTTCTGGGCTTGTCGGTGCCGTCGTTCCTGGTCGGGCTGCTGATGATCCTGTTTTTCTCGGTTTATCTGCAATGGCTGCCGTCATCCGGCACCGGCGGCATTTCGCATCTGTTGATGCCTGCCTTCGCACTGGGCTGGTATTTCGCCGCCGCGCACATGCGCATGACGCGATCGTCGATGTTGGAAGTTCTGGGATCGGAATATGTGAAACTCGCGCGGCTGAAGGGTCTGCCTGAGTCCATTGTCATCGCGAAGCACGCGTTCAAGAACGCGCTGATCCCGGTGCTGACGCTGGCAGGCATCAACCTGATTCAAATGATCAATGTCGCCGTCGTGGTCGAAACGGTCTTCGCCTGGCCGGGGATCGGGCGCTTGCTGTTCGAAGGCGTCAGTTTTCGCGACTTTCCGGTGGTTCAGGGCATCGTCATCCTGGGTGGCGCCATGATCGTCGTGACCAATCTGCTGGTCGATATCCTGTACGCCACGATCGATCCCCGCATCCGGATGGAGAATTAACCGCCATGAGCGCGACAACAATATCCCGTCCCGCGACGAAAACGGCGCGTCTGTCCGATATTCCGGTGTTCCCGATCGCGGTGTTGGTGTTTATCGCGCTGGTCGCGATCTTCGCCGATTTGCTGGCGCCGCACGATCCGCAGTTCGGCAACCTTTCGGAACGATTCCGTCCGCCGTTCTGGATCGCGGGCGGCAGTATCAACCACGCTCTGGGCACCGACCATCTGGGGCGCGACGTGATGTCGCGGCTGATTTTCGGCGCGCGGGTGTCGCTGGTCGTCGGTTTCACGGCGGTGATCTTCGCGGGTGTCGTGGGCACCGTCCTCGGAATTCTCTCCGGTTATCTCGGCGGCTGGGTCGATCAGGTGGTCATGCGGATCGTCGATACCTGGCTTGCTCTGCCCGCTTTGACCTTCGCCATTTTCCTCGCCGCGATCGTCGGGCCGAGCGAAATGAACATCGTCATCATTCTGGGTGCAGTCTACTGGACCCGTTATGCCCGCATCGTCCGGGGCGAGGTGCTGTCGCTGAAAGAACGCGAATTCGTGCGCCTCGCGATCGTCGCCGGCTGTTCGAAATTTACGATCATGCGGCGCCACATCCTGCCGAATGTCGTCAATTCCGCGATCGTTCTCGCGTCCCTGATGCTGGGGGTCGTCATCGTGGCCGAGGCATCGCTGTCGTTCCTTGGCGTCGGCGTACCGCCGCCGAAACCGGCCTGGGGCGTGATGTTGTCGGACGGAAAGCAAGGCCTCATGGTGGGATATTGGTGGCTCACGGTGATGCCGGGCATCGCGATCGCGCTGCTGGTGCTCTCGGCGAACCTTTTGGGAGATTGGCTCCGTGTCAGGCTCGACCCGCAATTACGGCAACTCTGACATGGCGCCCTTGCTCGAATTGCGGAACGTTTCGACGCATTACGTGTCGCAACGGGGCACCCGTGTCGTCCGTGCGGTGGAAGACGTGTCCTTCAGTCTTAACGCCGGACAAACGCTGGGGATTGTCGGTGAATCCGGGTCGGGGAAAAGCACGCTGGCGCTGACGTTGCTGCGCGTGTTGCCGCCGGCCGCACTGATCGCCGGCGGCCAGATTTTGCTGGAAGGCGAGGACCTTGTTCCGAAAGCGGAAGAGGACATGCGGCGCATTCGCGGCAAGAAAATCGCGATGATTTTGCAAGACCCGATGGCGTCGCTGAATCCCTTGTTCACGATCGGCGATCAGGTCGGTGAACCGATCCGGCAGCACGAAAAAGCCACGCGGAAAGATGCCTGGCGGCGCGCCATCGATCTGTTGAAAGCGGTGCGTATCCCCGCCGCCGAAACGCGGGTGCGGCAATACCCGCACGAAATGTCGGGCGGCATGCGGCAACGTATCGTGGGTGCGATCGGAATTTCCTGCGAGCCGCGCCTGTTGATCGCCGACGAACCGACCACCAGCCTGGACCTGACGATCCAGGCGCAATATTTGAACCTGCTGCGGGACCTGCAAAAAGAACACCGTCTCGGCCTGATCTTCATCACCCATAATCTTGGGATTGTCGCGAAAATGTGCGACCTTCTGGTGGTGATGTACGCGGGCCGGGTGGTGGAATCCGGGCCCGTGGCTCAGGTGTTCGACCGGCCGTATCATCCGTATACCGAGGCTTTGTTGAACTCTATCCCCCGCATGTCCGACACGCGGCAACGGCTGAAGGCCATCGATGGCCAGCCCCCCGATATGTCCGCGCTGCCGCCGGGATGCGCCTTCGCGCCGCGCTGCCCGAAAGCGTTCGATCGTTGCCGCCGGGAAACCCCGCCCGAATTCGCGCCGGAGGAAGGCCGCGTCGCCAGATGCTGGCTGCCAATTCAGGCGGTGGGGGAGGCCAGACCATGACCGTTCTCGAAGCGCTGGATGTCACCAAACACTTCCCCGCGCGCCGCAGCATGTTCGGCGGTTCCCGCGGCGTGGTCCGCGCGGTCGATGGTATTTCTTTTACCATTGAATCCGGCAAAACATTGGGCGTGGTCGGCGAGTCCGGTTGCGGTAAAACAACGACCGCAAAACTCGTTCTTGGGCTGGAAGATCCGAGCGGCGGCGAAATGCGGTTCGAAGGCAAAGACCTGCGGACCATGGACGCAACCGGGCGCGGCCATTACCGCAAATCCGTCCAGGCCGTGTTTCAGGATCCTTATGCCTCGCTCAACCCCCGGATGCGGATCGACGCGATCGTGGCGGAGCCGCTGGTGACGAACGAACGGGTCTCGCCCGCCCAGGCGCGGGCGCGGGTGATGGAGCTTTTGGACCTGGTGGGTCTTCCTGCGCGAGCCGCCGATTTGTTTCCGCATGAATTTTCGGGTGGTCAGCGCCAACGCATCGCCATCGCGCGGGCGCTGTCGGCGTCGCCAAAACTGATCGTGCTGGACGAACCGGTCTCGGCGCTGGATGTTTCGATCCGGGCACAGATACTGAATTTGCTGTGCGACGTTCAGGACCGTTTGGGCATGTCGTATTTGTTCATTGCACATGACCTGGCGGCGGTCGCGCATATGAGCCACGACATAGTCGTGATGTACCTTGGCAAGATCGTCGAACGCGGCGAAGCAAAGGCAATCGCGATGGCGCCGAAACATCCTTACACCATCGCATTGTTTTCCGCGGCCTTGCCCATCCATCCCGGCGAAACGCGCCAGGAAATCGTGCTGCCGGGGGAGGTTCCGAGTCCGCTGAACCCACCCTCCGGCTGTCATTTCCATCCGCGCTGCCCCAGCGCCATGCCGCGTTGTGCGCTGGAAGCCCCGCAATTGACGATGGTTGGGGAACGCGCCGTGTCCTGCCATTTGTTCGAAGGTGGCGGCGGCTGATCAGGTGCCGCCGAACCGCGCCACGCGCTTTTCCAGCCGTGCCAGCATGCCTTCGCGCGCGTCCTCGCTTTTCATTGCCGACCGCACCAAAGCATCGATGTCTTCGTGCGGGATGGCGTCGCGTATTTCCAGCTGACGCACGGTCATGGCCTTCATTGCCTTGAGCGAAAGTGGCGCATTGGCGGCGAGGCGGCCGACGATTTTGCCGGCCTCTGCTTCCAGTTGCTCCATCGGCACGCAGCGCGCGATCAATCCCAGGGCGTAAAGCCGCGTGGCGGGCAGAGGATCGCCAAGTAGCAGCATTTCCCGCGTCGTCACGGGTCCCAATACCTCCATCAGTTTTTTCGCCAGAAACCAATTCGGTGCCAGACCAACCTGCGCCAACGACATGCCGAAACGAGCGATATCGCTGGCCACCACGATGTCGCAATGAAGCGCGAGTTCGTTGCCGCCGGCGATCGCGTCGCCCTGCACCACGGCGACGACCGGCAGCAGGCATAGTTCGATCGCGCGCAACATCGCTTCGATTCCACTGGGCTTGCCGCTGCCCATGGTCTGACGCCGCTGCGCCATGTCCAGACCGGAACAAAACGCCGGGCCACGGCCACGAATGACGATAACGCGATCCTCCGCCGCGACGGGCGTGCCAAGGACAGCGATCAGTTCGTCCAGCATTTCGCTGTCCAGCGCGTTGCGCTTTTCGGGGCGATTGAGCCATACGGTCTTCACGGGACCGTTATGTTCGACGGCTATTTTTTCCATGGCGATTCCTCCGGTTTGTCGCGCGCGGTCCCAATCCGGCCCGCCATCCCGGAAGCTTCGCCGCACGTGGGGAGATTGCGCAAGGGGTTGCCGGTTTACCCAAGGAGGCGGTTTCGCCTATGCTCCCGCCCGGGTTCGGAAAGCGCGGGGAGAAAAATAATGACCTACCAATCGATCGAAGTTCGCAAACTCACGCCGTCCATTGGCGCCGAAATCTTCGGGGTGGATCTCGGCGGACAGATCGGCAATCAGCAGTTCGAGGAAATCCATCGCGCACTGCTGGAGAACATGGTTATTTTCTTCCGCGATCAGCAGATGACGGTGCAGCAGCACAAGGAATTCGGGTCCCGCTTCGGCAAACTGCACATTCACCCCAATGCGCCGAAATTGGTCGCGGATCATCCGGAAATCCTGGTGATCAAGGCCGACGGGAATTCGACGCGCGTGGCGGGGGAGGTCTGGCATTCCGATGTGTCCTGCGACGAGGAACCGCCGATGGGCTCGATCCTGCACATTCATGAGGTGCCCGCGAATGGCGGCGGCGACACGAGTTTCGCCAACATGTACGCCGCTTACGAGGCGCTCTCCGACACGATGAAGCGGTTCCTGGAGGGATGCACGGCCATTCACGCCAGTTTAAAATCCGCCAATCATCAATATCGCGATAAGACCGCCGACATGCGGTTTCCGGAGTCGGAACATCCGGTGGTGCGCACCCATCCGGAAACTGGCCGCAAAGCGCTTTATGTCAATCGCGGCTTCACAACGCGTATTCCGCAACTCGCCGGTTTCGAGAGCGACGCGCTGCTGGAAATGTTGTTCCGGCACGCCGAGCAATCCCGGTTTCATTGCCGGTTCAAATGGCAGCCAAATTCGATCGCCTTTTGGGATAACCGGGCGACGATGCATCAGGCGATGTGGGATTATTTCCCGGAACGCCGGTATGGCCACCGCGTGACGGTGTGCGGCGATAAGCCCTTCTTGCGCGCATGATCCCTGCCGGTGTCGCAACGGAAATAAGGTTTCAAACATGAACCGTCTCGATGGCAAAGTCGTTCTTATCTCTGGCGCCGCGCGTGGCATTGGCGGAGCAACCGCGGGTCTGATGGGCCAGGCCGGTGCCAAGGTCGTGGTGGGCGACGTGTTGGACGAGCGGGGGCGGGAGACCGTCGCCGCCATCAATGCCGCCGGCGGGCAGGCGGAATACGCACATCTCGATGTGACCAGCGAGGACGACTGGCGCGCCGCGATCGATCTGGCGACCGGACAATTCGGTAAGCTGGATATTCTGGTGAACAACGCGGGTGTTTTCATCGGCAAGGATATCGAGGCGATCGGTCTGGCCGAATGGAACAAGCTCGTCGCGGTAAACATGACCGGCGTGTTTCTCGGCACGAAAATGGCCGTTCCGGCGCTGCGGGAAGCCGCGAAGACGTCGGAGCATGGCAGCGCGATCGTCAATCTGGCGTCGATCGCCGGGATCGTGGGCTCGCAGCTCGACCCGCTGTATTCGATGACCAAGGGCGGGGTGACGTTGTTCACAAAGTCGGCGGCGTTGGAATTCGGCCGGAAAGGATATCGCATTCGGGTGAATTCGATCCATCCGGGCGTGATCCAGACCGACATGGGCGAGCAAACCTTCGTTGCGCGTGCCCGTAGGACCGGAAGTAACGACACCGCCCCGGCGCGTCAGGCCGTTACTGAATCCGTGCCCTGGGGGCGTTTGGGCGTGCCGCTGGATATCGCCAAAGGTATTGTGTTTCTGGCGTCCGACGACGCGGGATATATGACCGGCGCTGGGCTGGTCGTCGATGGCGGGGTCACGGCGGCCTGACACGAAATAGCCCGAAGGAAACACAACCATGGCGGCGGGGCCTTTGTCAGGTGTCAGGATTTTAGAGTTTTCCGGGATCGGACCGGGACCGTTTTGCGGCATGCTGTTGTCGGATATGGGCGCGAATATCCTGCGTATCGACCGCAAGGAAGGCGATCGCGGCGAAAAGACGCATGTGACTCGCCGTGGCCGCAAATCCGTCGGGCTGGACCTGAAACAACCGGCGGCGCGTGAAGCCTGTTTGCGGTTGATGGACACCGCCGACGCGATGTTCGAGGGCTTCCGGCCCGGCGTCATGGAACGTCTGGGTCTGGGCCCGGAGATTGCCCTGCGGCGCAATCCGAAGCTGGTTTACGGGCGCATGACGGGATGGGGGCAGCACGGTCCTCTGTCGCAAGCGGCGGGCCACGACATCAACTATATCGCCATCACGGGCGCGCTGCATGCCATTGGCACGGCGGAACGTCCGGTGCCGCCGCTTAATCTTGTTGGCGATTTCGGTGGAGGCGCGATGTATTTGGCCATGGGCCTGTTGGCGGCGTTGCTGCACGCGCGCGCCACGGGCGAAGGCCAGGTCGTCGATGCCGCGAT
>JAYWAX010000727.1:0-7742 GCA_043782125.1 Acetobacteraceae bacterium
CCGTGTCGTCGCCCGTGGTCGTGAGCCCGCCGTCATCCTCTCTGATCACTGCTGGGCGGTACTGGATCGAAGTGATCGGCAGTTCGGACACGCTGAACGGTGGGAGCGGTGCTGGAACGTTCGGTGCTGGCGTCGGCCCCAGGTGGGCGAAAAACAGCACTTTCCTGGTGGCGGAGCGTGGCGTGCCCGGCGAGTTCAACTCGAATGGTGTCATCAACTTGTCCAGCATCGCCACTTTTGCGAATGCGGCGGGGCAAGCGCCATATTTGATGCAGGTCGATGCACCGGAACCTGCCAGCTTGGCGTTACTTGGTGCGGGCTTGGCGGGCCTGGGTCTCAGCCGCCGCCGGCGGCGGCCCGCGAAAGCCTGAACGATCCGCGTCGCATACCTCCAAATCTGAATTCCGTCGGAAAATTTTACACCGCCCGGAGCGTCACGCTCTGGGCGTTTTTTTCAAAGCCGGCGCGTGACTCCTTGGGAGGCGATGACCTCGTCCGGCCCAGTTACCGGGAGAGCACCCGTGACGCGCTTCGTCATCCACATTGGCCCGCACAAGACCGGGACCACATACCTCCAGTGCAAATTTGCTGCCGGGCGGGCTCAATTAGCCAGGCAAGGGGTGCTTGTCCCCACCATCTGGAGCGAAATGCCGCATTCACCCGGACATCACGGAATATACAGCCGTGTCCGCCAAGGTGAGATAGATTTGCTGAGGCAGGAATTCCTGGATCTGAACGCCCCGCGCGACGGGATCGTTATCGTCTCCTCTGAAAGTCTGAAGGACCTTACGCGCGCGGAGGTGGCATTGTTCGCGGCGGCCCTGCCGGAGGGGCAGGTGACGGTCGTGTATTATTGCCGGCGCTGGTCGGAACTGCTGCCCTCCGCGTGGCAGGAAAATGTCAAACACGGCATGGACGAGACACTCCCGGCGTTTTTGGAACAGCGAACCCGCACCATCCGGCAATCGCTGCTTTTCAATTATGGGATCGTCGTGGGCCGGTACATGGCGGCGTTCGGGGAAAGGAATGTCGCTCTTGTTTCCTATAGCAACCTCGCCGACGATGGGGTCGATCTCGCGACTCACTTCGTGTCGGCGTTCCTCCCTCTAAGCGCCGGACGCGTTGATCCTGACGAGTGGGCAGTGCCGTCATCCCGGCCGAATGTTTCGATGGGTGCGGTGGACGCGGAATTCATCCGCGTTCTGAATGAAACGCATCGGCGGCGCGGTAGGGAGCCTGGCAGCGCAATCGCCGAATGGTATCTGCGCGCGGGCGCGGACCTGTCCACCGGTGATCTCGCGGCAGCCATGACCGGAAGTCTCGCCGAAATGGAAATATCCGACGAGGCCGAGGGACGGGATGGCTTGCATGCGTGGCTGTACGCGCGGTACGGACCCTCGATGGTGCCGCCGATAACCGTAGGCCGTTTGTTTACGCCGCGCCGCAATCTTTATCGGGTCGTATCGGGCGATTATTTGGCGGCCGCTGGCGTGGGAGGTTTGGTAGAAGACGCGTACCGGAGATTTCTCTCGTCGCAAAAATCGTAATGACGGGCCAGGCGCGATCCCCGCGTCAGACTTGGCGTGGCCGGAGGGATCGTGCGATAGTTGGGCGTTGCCGGTGGGGCTTGCTGGCCACATCTGGACCCATCGCGGTCAGGGGAGCGACGCATGACCCGTGGGATCGTTTTTTTTGGCTTTGGCAAGCCATTCGTCGACCAGGCGGTCGCGGCGGCCAAAAGATCGATGGCGTTAAACGACGTCGCACATCTGGTGTATTGTTCAGAGCCGCCGTCTGACCCTGGAAATGTCGATATTCAGGTATTCCAGCCGACCGGCCCGGGATATCGCCTCGATCGATTCGCATGTCTGTTGTCATGCCCGTTCGAGGAGGCGATCTATCTCGACTCCGATTGCGCGGTGATGGCGCCCATCGGCGAGCTATTCGACTTGCTGGCTCATTACGACGTCGCCGCGGCCCATGCTCCGGGTTACCGTGGTCTGGCCGATCCGGGGGTTCCCGCGTCATTCTTCGAAATCAACGCGGGCGTACTGGTATTCCGGTCGAATGAGCGGATGCGGCGTGTCTTCCGGGAATGGCGGACACGCTACGTCGCCTGGCTGGAAAATCCCCCGTTCAGAAGCAGTGTGCCGCGCGACCAGCCGTCGTTCCGGCACACGATCTGGGTGACGGGGACGCCGATTTATATTCTTGGGCCGGAATATAACTGGCGGCCCTGGATGAACAGCTATCTTTGCGGCGAGGCGAGGATCGTGCATTCCTACTCGGACGATTACGACAAGCTGATCTCGCTGGCGAACGCCGAATCCGGCCCGAGGCTGTTTCCGCCGCTGCCGGGGGCCCGGAAAAATTTGTGACGGCGGCAAGAACCCTGGATCAGACGGCGGCCGCGACGCCGGTTTCGACGATCCGCACCCATTCGTGGACCAGCCGCAGATCCAACTCTACCCATCGGTGAATGCGGTCGATGGTCGCGGATGGCAGGTCGCGCACCGACGCACGCGTACGCGTGACATTCATTCGCTCAACCGAAAAATCGATCGCATATTCGCGCCGCATTGCGCGGACCAGGGCCTCCGGATCCTCCTGCATGCCAACGATTTTGAATTGCCGCAGATTGGCGATGGCCATACGAACCAGCTCGTCGCCATCGACCCCGCGCGCCATCAAGCTCCGCCGCGCCTCGGGCCGGTGACTGAATCCGATCTGCCACGCCATCCGGTTGTCGAAATCCAGTTCCAGCGCCGGCTCGTCGGCGATCCGCACGAACGCGTCGATGCCGTGGCGCGCCGCGAGGGATGTCTTGGGGCTGATCTCGTCTCCCGAGGCGTGCAGTTGGCGCAGGAAATAATAGGTCGAGAGAAACCGATCGACCGGGTCCCGCAGGACCGTTATCATATCGCCGCCGATAGCCATGGCCGTTTGATAACCGATATGACCGGAGAAGAAATTGCAGCCGCCGTAACCGGCGGGATCGAAATCGACCTCGAAACGCGGTGCGTAAGCCCGCAAGCGCTCGCCAAAGGCGCGGCGAAACGCGGCCGCCAGGGCCGTTCCTGCGGTTTTGGGAATGTGAACATGTACGATCCGATCGGGTAACCGTCCCGGCGGCGAGGCGCTGGTGTCCATCGGCAATGGCCATCCTTCCTTGCGCGGCTGACCCCGCGCGTGAAATTTAACCCTTGAGTTTGGGCCGGGCAAGCAAGCACGCGGCCGCGCCTTCATTCGAACAGGGCCTTGACGATCTCATCGGAGAGTTCCCCGCGTTCTCGCAAGATCTTGGCCACGTCATGGCCGCATCCGGGATGGGCAATTCGCCGATGCGGCCAGGTCAACCGGGCGGCGTGCGCGGCGTCCAGCGGGGCGTCGGCGCCGTAATGCACCGTCACCCGCGCCTTGGGTGCGGGTAGCGCGTCGATATCTCCGAAAGGAAATATCTCCATCCGGTTTTGATGGGCCTGCCAGCGGCGGTCGTCCATCGCCGCAGTTTGGGCTGGCAGGATGGTCGTTTGCGGCGCGAAGGCGAGGATCGCGTCAGCCTGGCACAGCGCGCCGAACAACAAGGCGCCGAATCCACCCATGGAATTCCCGATGCACGAAACGCGGGTCGCGCCGGCTGCGGCGGCCTCCGCCCTGATGCGGTCGATCGTGGCATCGACGACCGTCCGCTCATATTGGTACCAGCATTGAGATGTGTCTCGAACGAACAAAGCTTTCGCGCGCACAGAGCCCAGGCTGCGATGAAACTCGAAGGGTATGCCGCCCAAACCCTGGGAGATTCCGGTGAAGGCCACGATCAGATGGCCAGTGGCGCCCGGTGTGGCGTCGTGAAACTCGATCATGCTCGGTCCCCGTTCGGTCCTTGCATGGCACAAAGCGGACCAGCGGTTCAAACGCGAAAGGGTTTCCGTGTCGAGGCGTCTTCTTCGCCCTCCTTCCCGGGCCACACCCCCGCCACAAACAAGCCACCAGATTAGATTTCCCTGTCCCGGGAATCGGTGATCGCGCGCTATGCCCACTTTACCTCCTCACACGGAGGCCGCCCGCATACAGGAGAGTCACGCCATGGCCACAACTCCGCGAACCATCGCCATCGGCCTCGCCACCTTGGCATTGGCCGCGTGTTCCCAGGGGACGGGCGGGGAACAGACCCTGGTCGATCGCGCCGCGCTGACGGTGCAAGAGATGATGACCCAAAACGTCTCCCAGGACCCGAAATCGCTGCTGCGCCGCGCGAAGGGTGCGATGATCTGCCCGCGCGTGTTCAAGGCGGGCTTTTTCATCGGCGGAGAGGGCGGAAGTTGCGTGCTGCTTGGCCGCTCCGGCAACGGCACCTGGTCGTATCCGACCTTTTACGACATCGGCAGCGGCAGTTTCGGCTTTCAGTTTGGCGTGCAGGACAGCCAGTTGCTGTTGCTGATCATGACCTCGCGCGGCTTGAACGCCGTCATGGACAGTCAGGTTCGCCTGGGTGCCAACGCCTCCGTCGCGGTTGCGACCCTTGGCATGGGCGTGCAGGGCTCGACGACGACGGCCGTGGGCGCGGATATCATCGCGTTCGCGTCCGCGCGTGGCTTGTTTGGCGGTGTCTCGCTGGAAGGCGGAGTGATGTCGGCGCGGATCGACGGGAACCAGGCCTATTACGGGCAACCGCTCGCCGCGCGTCAGGTCGTGTTGCAGATGCAAGGGGTGAACCCCGGCGCCGATCCGTTGCGCGAGGTTTTGACGCGGTACGGCAACGCGGATCGGCCCGCCCCGGCCGGGCCCTACGCGCCGCCGCCTTATTCGCCGCCCTCGTCGTCTTATTCACCTGGGCCTTATTCCCCCCCGCCGGCGTCTTCGCCGCCAACGGATGGACCAGACGCGGCGCCCGCGCCGCAACCCGGCCCGCCGCCCGCGTCTTCGGCGTATCCGCCGAGTTATCAGCCGCCGGGCGCCCAGGAATACCGGCCGGCGGAGGCTCCGCCGCCAAGGGCGCCGGCAGTGGCGGGGTCGGTGCCGTTGCAGGCGGCGCCACGGACTCCGCCGCCCGCGGCCTATTCCGCGCCGCCCCCGCCCGCCGGGTATCAACCGCCTCCTGGGCAGTACACTTATCCTCCGGTGCGCGAACAGACATTGCCGCCGCCCGCGCGTTGATCCGCCGTCCCTTCACGAACCGGGCGCGCGCCGCCAATATCGTCGCCAAATCCACCGCGCCATTGGCGGCGCGGCTGGCCAGGAGACGGAACATGTCCGACGAACCCGACGCGCTGGTGCTGTATCAGGTCAGCGACCGCGTGGCGACGATTACCCTGAACCGGCCCTCGCGGCTGAACGCGTTCAACGACGATCTGGGGCGCGCCGCTTTGGCCGCGATGCGCCGGTTCGATCAGGATAAAACGGCCGATGTCGCGGTTCTGACCGGCGCGGGCCGGGCATTTTCCTCTGGCGCGGATGTCCAGCAGCGCCAGTTGCGCCCGAAGGAGGAAATGGAGGCGCACGGCGGCCCGCAGGCGCGCGACGCGAGTTCCGAGGATTTGCTGTTCGATTGCGTGAACTGGAAGCCCGTGATCTGCGCCGCACACGGTTACGTGTTGGGCCTGGCTCTGGGCATCGCGCTGGAGTGCGATTTGATCGTGGCCGAGGCAGGCACGCGGTTTCAGGTGACCGAGGCGCCGCGCGGGCTGTCGGGTGCGAAGTACTGGGCTTTGTTAAATTTTCGCGGGGGCGGATCGTTCGCCGTGCGGACCAGTCTGACCGGGCAGTTTTTCACCGCGGAGGAGGCATTGAAAGTCAACATTATCGACGAAGTTGCGCCGTTGGGCGGGCATGTCGCGAAAGCGCAGGAGATCGCGCGGGTTATTGCGAAAAATCCGCCGTTGGGGGTGCGCCATACGGTGCAATTACGGCGTTGGGAATTGCGCCGCGTGCAGCAGGACGCGGTGCGGATGGTGCGCGCGGCGAAGTTGAATTTAACCGAGGATTTTCGCGAATCCGCGCGCGCCTTCGTGGAAAAGCGGCCGGCCGGCCCGTTCGTGGGGCGTTGAACGATGCGCAATCATTTGCTCGACGAAGATCGGCCGGATACGGTTCGGCTCACAGAACACCAGGCCCGCGCGGTGGCGTTAAAGGCGCTGGCGAAATGCGGTTACGACGTGGCCGGCGCGACGATCGTTACGGATCAGTTGGTCGATAACGCGCTGTGCGGATATAATTTCGCCGGCTTGGCGCGAATTCTGACGGTGGCGGAAGAGGCGCGGAATCGGCAGACGCGGACAGAGCCCGCGATTGTCAGGGAGTCCGCGTCGTCGGCGCTGGTCGATGGTGGCAACACGATCGGATATATCGCGGCGTTTCGCGGGGCGGAGATCGCGGCGCGCAAGGCGAAGGAAACGGGCCTGAGCATCGTCGGCGTTTACAACAGCTTTTACAGCGGCCGTAACGCGTATTACGTGGAACATATCGTCAAACACGATCTGGTGGCGATCCACACATGCAGCGCGAGTCCGCGTGTTTTACCGCCGGGCAGCCGCGCGCCGTTGCTGGGGACCAATCCGATGTCGATCGGGTTTCCCTCTACGAACGGGCCGGTGGTTTGGGATATCGGCACCGCCTCTGTCATGTGGGGCGATGTGCAGATGATGGCGCGTTTGGGCCACGAATTACCGGAAGGCACGGGTTTCGATAAGGACGGCAATCCCACGCGCGATGCGGCGGAGGTCTTGAAGGGCGGTGTCAGTCCGTGGGGCGGGCACAAGGGATATGGCTTGTCCTTCTGCATTCAGGCACTGGGCTTGATCGCCGGGGCGGCTTTGGGCCGGGGCGTGGTGAACGATTACGGGTTTCTGTTTATTGCCATCGATCCGGGCCTGACTCAGCCGGATAACGCGTTCCAGCGGCAAATGTCGGAGCTTGTGGACACGATCAAGGCGCTGCCGAAACAGGATGGGGTGGAGGAAATCCGTATTCCGTCCGAACGTGCTTTCGCGGAACGGCTGCGGCGGCGGGATGAGGGAATCGTCGTCGAAAAGAAAATTCTCGACTTGCTGGAGGCTTTGTAGGTCCCGGTCCGGTCGCGGGCCGGGACGCCAGATATCAGACCTCGTTGAAGCGGAATCCATCGCCCCATCGCGTTAACAACCCCTTCGACGTGCCCGGGAAATGCCCTGTGCACAGCAATGTCGAGGTGTCGCAAAGCCGGCCGAACAGCGACCGGCGGGAAACGCCACCTTGCTCCCGGTTGTAATCCGCGCGCATGCATAATTCAGGATATTTTGCCTGAAGCGGCGAGTGGATCATGTCGCCGCCGATCACCGCATCGGCACCCGGTTTGCCGATCTGAACGGAATAATGGTCGATCGTGTGGCCGGGCGTGGGGATCAGTTTGACGACGTCGGACAGTTCGTGCTGGCTGGTGACGATGTCATGCATCCCCGCGGCGACGATCGGCAGCACGCCATCGACGATCCAGGGCTGCTTGCCCGGGTCGTTCTTTTCCTTCTCCGTCCAGAACGCGAGTTCCTTGTCCGCGAAGACATATTTCGCGTTCGGGAAGGTCGGTACCCAGCGGCCGTTTTCCAGCCGCGTGTTCCAGCCGACGTGATCGACGTGCAAATGGGTACACATGACCAAGTGGATGTCGTTCGGCGTCAGGCCGGTGGCGGCGAGGTTGCATTCGTAACGATCGGACGTCATCTGGTGCCAGAACGGATGCGTCGGCCGGTCCCGATGGTTGCCGACGC
>JAYWAX010000728.1:0-2793 GCA_043782125.1 Acetobacteraceae bacterium
AAGGACCGGATCGCCCAACCCCAGGTGGACGCGGCGAGCGGGCAGCGGCCGCCATTCTTCGATCCCACGAAGAAGCCGAAGCGGCTTTCGGGCGGCGGCGGCATGGTTTCCACCGCGGCCGATTATCTGCGGTTCGCCAACATGATGATTGGCGGCGGACGGTCGGGGACGACGCGGATTTTGGCGCCCTCGACAGTGAACCTGATGACCACCAACGCGTTGCGCCAGGGGATCGCGTTTTCGACCGCGGCGTTGACCCGGTCCGGCGACATCGCGCCCACGCCCGCCATGGGGCAGGGGTTCGGGCTTGGCTTCGCGATCCGGACGGAAGCAGGACAAAACCCGCTGCCCGGCACCGTGGGGTCGTACTACTGGACCGGAGCCTACGGAACGACTTTCTACATCGACCCAGAGGAAAAGCTGATCCTGATCATGATGATCCAGGCGCCGTTGACCGATGGCGGGCAATACCGGCGCGCCGTGCGTTACCTGACGTATCAGGCGTTGACGGCCGCCGAGTAATCGGACGCCAGCCGGAGGTTCAGAACAACCGCTTGAACGCGGCCGCCACGCCCCCCAGCGGGCCACTCGGCGCGGTACCCCATTGCGAGAGTGGGCACGATCAACTGCGGAAAGCACCTCTCGTTCGATCGATGTGCCGGGCACGATGGCCCGGTCGGGCCGTGCCATGACGAGGGAGAGCAGCCGTGCCGAGAGTCAATCGTTCGGAGGTTTGATATAATATGCCGAGGGAGCGGATGAACCGGATCATCGACGCCTGGCTACCACCGGCGGTCATCTGCCATCCCTGGCCCAATCGAGGCTTCGACGTCGAACGTCCAGGCCGCCTGTCCGGTCAGGCCCGCCCGCCCTCGAAGAAGTCCCTCACACGGGCGAAGAAGCCCTCGTTTTCCGGGCTGCCCTTGGGGGATTTCTGTCCTTCGGTGTCGAATTGTTCCAGCAATTCACGTTGTTTCGCGCTCAGGTGCTGCGGCGTTTCGACCGTGACCTGGATGAACATGTCGCCCCGGGCGGCGCTGCGCAGGACGGAGAACCCTTTGCCACGCAGGCGAAAGTTGTCGCCGGTCTGGGTGCCCGGCGGGATTTTGACTTTGGCCTTGGTGCCGTCGATCACCGGGACCTCGATATCTCCGCCCAGAGCCGCCTGAGTCATACGCAGTGGCACGCGCATCAGGATATTGGCTTGTTCGCGTTGAAAGAATTGGTGCGGGCGGACCGACACATGGACATAAAGGTCGCCGTTCTGGGCGCCTTGGCCGCCAGCTTCGCCCTCGCCTTGCATGCGGATCCGGGTGCCGTCTTCGACACCGGCGGGGATTTGGATCTGAAACGCGCGATCGCGCTGCACGGTGCCCGCGCCGCGGCAGGTCCGGCATGGCTGGCGGATGGTCTTGCCAGCGCCGTTGCAGGTCGGACAGGTGCGCTCGATCAGGAAGAAACCCTGCTGCGCCCGGACCTTTCCCGCGCCTTGGCACATGCCGCAGGTTTCCGCAGGCTTGCTTTTGTCCTCGGACCCCGTGCCGGTGCAGGCCTCGCAGGTGACGCGGGTGGGCACGCGGATATCAGCCTTCACGCCGGTAAAGGCCTGCGACAGATCGACTTCCACGGCCTGCCGGATATCGGCGCCGGTGCGGGTGCGTCCGCCACCGCGGCGGTTGCCCATGATATCCCCAAAGACCTGGTCGAAAATGCCGCCCAGATCGCCGGTCGAAAAATCGAAGCCCTGGGAGGCGCCGCCGCCTTGTTCGAAGGCTGCGTGGCCGTAACGATCGTAGGCGCCGCGTTTCTGATCGTCTTTCAGAACGTCGTATGCCTCGTTCAATTCCTTGAATTTCGCCTCCGCCTGGGCGTCGCCCGGGTTGCGGTCCGGGTGGTACTGCATCGCAAGTTTGCGGTACGAGCGCTTGAGGTCGTCGGCGCTGGCGTCCCTCGCGACGCCCAGGGTGGCGTAGTAATCCTCTTTTGCCATTTCAGTTCATCGTCCCCAGGCGATTCGTTTGGTATTTAACGTATGGTCGCGCCCGGCGGCCCGATCGCGCCGGGCCATGACGGGGCGAACACGGTCGTCACGCCACCTCATGCTTTGCTCGACCTTTGTCCGGCTGTCCGTGCGGTGAAGCCGGGCCGCGCCGGACACAGCCAGAACCCGAACAGCACCGCGCCCGCCTTCGGATGAAGAACGGGCGCGATGTCCAATTTCACCGGCCCCCAGACCTCAGGCCGATTTCTTCTTCTTGTCGTCGACTTCCTCGAATTCGGCATCGACCACTTTGTCGTCCTTCTGACCGGCATGCGGGCCGGCGTCGCCACCCGGCGGCGGAGTCTGCCCGGCTCCCTGGGCGGCGGCCTGCTCGGCCTTATACATGGCCTCGCCGATTTTCATCGCCGCCTGACTGAGCCGTTCGGTCGCGCTTTTTAACGCGTCCACATCGGTCCCTTCCATCGCCGACTTCACCGCCGCGATCGCCGCCTCCGTCTCGCCCTTCTCCTGGGCGCCCACCTTATCGCCGTACTCGGCGAGATTCTTTTCGGTGGTGTGAACCAGACCTTCCGCGTGGTTGCGAGCCTCGACGGTCTCGCGGCGCTTCTTGTCGGCTTCGGCGTTGGCCTCGGCTTCCTTCACCATGCGCTCGATATCGGCCTCGCCGAGACCGCCGCTGGCCTGGATGCGGATCTGCTGCTCCTTGCCGGTAGCCTTGTCCTTCGCCTGGACCGAGACGATGCCGTTGGCGTCGATGTCGAAGGTGACCTCGATCTGCGGCACGCCGCGCG
>JAYWAX010000729.1:0-7737 GCA_043782125.1 Acetobacteraceae bacterium
CGATCTTGTGCAGAACGTTTGCGAACGCGTGCTGCTCCGGTCCGATCAACTCCGCGAACATTCGAGATTGGACGCATGGCTGTACGGGATCATGAGAAACGTTTGGTTCGATGAATTGCGGCACCGTAAGGTCCGCCGCCACGACGGCATGGAAGCCGCAGCCGGTGTGATCGGCGCGGACGGAGAAGCGATTGTCGAGGGACGCATGACCCTCGCCGCTGTCAGGCGCGCCCTGGGCGGAATGCCAACGGATCAACGGACGGTGCTGATGCTGGTTTGCGTCGATGGGCTGAGTTACAAGGAAACGGCCGAAACCCTGGGAATTCCCCTGGGAACGGTCATGAGCCGGCTGTCCCGCGCGCGCCAGGATCTCCACGAACGGCTGGCCGCTCCGGCGAGCGCGGACACCGTGACACCATTCCCAGGCCGGCAGGTTCGTGCTTCGGCACAACCCGGTCACCTGACCGGCCACGACGGATCGGCCAGCCAGGATAAAGCGAGGCCCGTGTGACATGACGAACATGGACGATATGGATGCCATGCTCGCCGCCTATGCGGACGGCGAGCTCGACGAAACCGGGACCACGCAGGTCGAGGCCTTTCTGGCCGGGAACCCGGCGGCCCAGGAGACGCTGGCGGTGCACAGGGAAACGACGGCGCTGCTGCGGGCGGCCTTCGCCGAATCGCTGTTCGCGAAACCCGCCGCCGCGCTGCCGCCAGCCCGCGGACGTGCCGCCATGCCGCGGCCGGCCAAGGCCTGGTATGGATTGGCGATCGCAGCCTCCCTTTTGATGGGCATGGTTGGCTATGGCACGGGCGCGTCCTGGCCAAACCTGATCCAATCCGAACGCGACCGAATGCTGACGGAAATCGCGGAATACCATGCCGTTTACTCGCGGGAGACAGTTCATCTCGTCGAGGTTCCGGCCTCGCAATCCGATCATCTGAAAGCGTGGCTGGGCAAGCGGGTGAACCGGACGCTGGTCATTCCCGACTTCAAGACTGCGGGCCTGACCTTCGCAGGAGGCCGCCTGGTCGTGGTGGACGGATCGCCGGTCGCGGAACTGATGTACACGCGTGACGGTGGTCTGCCGATCGCGTTCTGCGTGCTCTACCGGACCGGCAAAGCAGGGGATGTCCAGGAAGCACACCGGGGCGCGATGAACCTCGCGACCTGGGAGGACGGTTCGCATTCGTATGTGGTCGTCGGCGAAGCGACCCCCAACACGATCCATGAACTGGCCGCGCTGGCGCGCAAACAGATATAGGCCGCTCAGGCGGCCCGCGCGCGCCTGGCCATCGCCTCCCGGAACACACGCAACTGTCCGGCCGTGGTTTCGTCCCAACTGAACGGCTCGGCATAGGCCCGCGTCGCCTCGCGGGAGATGCCCGCGGCGAAAAGGCGGCGAACACCCTCCACGATCCCATCGGGTGTGTTTTCCCGGGTGATGACCCCCGCCGCCGCGGTCCGCACGACCTCGGGATTGCCCCAGATGTCGCTGGCCACGACGGGCGTGCCGCAGGCCATCGACTCCAGCAGGACATTGGCCCAACCTTCGCGGGACGAAGACAGAACCGAGGCGTCGGCGGCGCCATAAAGCGACGGCAGCGCCGCGTGCGGCCGGGTCCCAAGCAGGCGCACACGTCCGCGTAGACCGCGTCGCACGATCGTCGCCTCCAGCCGCGCCTGTTCCGGCCCCTCGCCCACCAGGATCAGGTCGAATTCCGGCAGGTTCGCCATCGCTTCGATGGTCCGGCCGTGTCCCTTGCGTTCGATCAGATGGCCGACGGAAATCAGCGTTGGACGCGTAAGGCCCAGAGCGGCGCGGATGGCGGCGCGATCGGCGGGAGGATGGAACAGCGCGGTATCGACGCCATTGCGCAGAACCGTGACCTTGGAGGCCGGCGCACCAAGCGCGACCAGTGCGTCTTTCAGCGCCGCGCTGACGCCGATCAGGGCATCCGCCCCGGCGATCGTTTCCTGGATCAACCTCCGGGGACGCGAGAACTGCGGGATCAGGCTGACATCGGTGCCGCGCGCGGTGACCACGACGGGCAGGCCGAAGCGTTGCCCGAGCCAGACGGCAGCGACACCGTCGGGGTAAACGTAATGCGCATCGATCGCATCGAACCCGCCGGTTTCACGGATGGCCGCCGCCACCACGGGCACCATCGCGCGATATAGCAGCATCGGCGCAATCGACATGCCGATGCGCGGAATGACGGGGAAGCGCGGGTGGCGGATGGTCAGTCCGTGACGGGTTTCCTGCCGGGCCACCCGCGCGTTCAAAGCCCAGTCGCCAAAGCGCGGATTGGCGCTCGGGAACCAGGGGACGGGGGCGACGACTTCGCTGACGGCCTCCCCGCTCGCGACCAGATGCCGCAGGCGATTCTCCACGAAGACGCCGTGATTAGGTCTCGCGTTGTTTGGGAACAGCGTCGAGAAGGTCAGTAACCGGAGCGGCGCCATGGGGTCCGGCGCCAAGCTGCGGCGTCAGGACCCCTTCAAATCCGTCAGCAGCCGCTGTGCTTCCGCTTTTTCTTTCTCCGGGCCAGCCAGACCGACCGCGATGGTCAGTTGCTTGATGGCTTCGGCTTTGTTTCCGGTGTCTTTCAGCGCGACCGCGTAATGATAGACGACGCGCGGATCGCTGGACGCTTCCGTCGTGGCCTGACGCAACAAGGACACTCCGCTGGCGGCATCGCCCGTCGTGACGAGAATCCAACCTAACGTGTCCGCTGTCTGTGCGTTCGGTGCCAGCACATAAGCGCGCCGCGCGGTGTTCAGCGCGCGCGTGTCGCCTTTTTGCTGATACAGCCACGCCAGGTTATTCAGCGCGACCGCATCGTGCATTTTCTTTGCCAGCAGCCCTTCCAGCACGCCAATCGCCTGATCGAATTGTTGCGTCCCCAGATAAATCTCAGACAGTTGCTGCATCGCGCCAAAATCGTCCGGGTGTTGGTTGACCCATTCGACGAGCAATTTCAACGCGGTGTCCACGCGCCCGGCCCGGATCGTCGCGGCGACCAACCTGCTTTGCAGCAAGGCGGACGGATTAGTCTGGAATTCCTTCTGGTAGGCATCGACCGCGTCGTTGGGCCGGTTCGCCGCCATGTAAAGGTCACCCTTCAAGGCCCGCAGGTCGGCGAATTCGCGATCCTGCCCCTGCAACCGGTCCGCCGACGCCAGCGCCGCCTCGACCCCCGTCGCCTTCAGGTCGATCATCGTGAGGTCTTGATAGAGTTGGTAGTTTCTCGGGTTGGCTGCGATTCCCTCGGTCAACGTGGAGCGAGCGACTTCGAAGTCCCCGGCCTCGATCTGCAAGGCAACAAGCTGGCGGCGCGCGCCGACGATCTTGGCATCCTGCTTCAGAAGCTCCACGTAGGTATCCCGCGCCTCCTTCTTCCGGCCAAGCGCGAGAAAGCTGGCTGCCCGGAGACTGAATATTTCGACCGCCTGAGACACCGGAGGCTTTTGCGCCTGCGCGAGTTCGAGGGCCTTTTGCGCCTTGCCATCGCGAATGTACAGTTCCCCGAGATTGGCGATCAAAGCGGGCGCCGCCGGCGAGGCCGCGACAGCCTTTTGCAATAAGACGGTCGCTTCGTCCAACCGTCCGTTTTGCAACTTATAGAATACCGCCATGGTCAAAGCGGGTTCGGCCGTGGGCGTTTTCGTGAGCACCTCGGCGAGCAGAACCTCGGCTTTCGGCTGGTCGCCACGCATCGCGACGATGCGCGCCAGGTTAATCTTGGCCGCCGGGAAGTCTGGATATTTCTTCATCAACGCCACGAACGCTTCTTCGGCGTGCGGCAGGTCCGTCTTGGCGAGGAAAAGCAGTCCCTGCAGGTTGCCGGTGACCTCGGTATCGCCCTGCGCCGCCTTGACCTTCACCAGGACATCCGCCGCCCGGTCCATGTCCCCGCTGGACAGCGCCGCGAAGAACAAGGCTTCGCCAACCGCGGGCGCCTTCGGGACGGCCTGAAGCGTGTGCTCCAGATCGCCGATCGCGGCTTCGATATCGCCCATGCCCATGCGGGCCGAGGCCAAACGTGTCTGCAGGGCGACATCGTCTGGCGCCAGAGTCTGCGCTTTCTGGAAGGCCGCCACCGCTTCCGCCGCCCGGTTCGTGCCGGAGTACGCCCGTCCCAAAAGATCGAAGGTTTCCGCGTCGGCCTTTCCTGATTCGGCGATCTTGGCCAGAGTCTCGATCACCAGATCGGGACGCTTCTTGGCAAATTGCACGCGCGCGAGAACCTTGTACGCGGCAATGTCATTGGGGAACCGGGCCAGGTATTTCCTGGCGGCTTCTTCCGCCTGCTCGAACTGCCCAAGTTGCTCTTTGATCACGGCCTGCAAATAAAATGCCCGTTGGATGCGGCCAATGAAGCCGGAGATCTTCTCCAGATCCTTGTCCGCCACCTCCCAATGTCCGGCCTGGGCTTCCATCACCGCCGCCAGATAAATCGCCTGGATATTGCCGGGCGTGCCTTTCAGGACAGCCTCGATATCCGACTTCGCGAGGTCGTTCTTGTTCATGGCCAGTGCGAGGCTGGCACGGTCCAGGCGCGCCTGCATGACGGCGGGCTGGGTGGCGATCAGGTCGTCCAGGATCGCCATTGCCCCGGGACCATCGTTCTTCAACCTCAGCAACTGCGACTTCGCCAGCAGCGCTTCCGGCGATTTCGGTTGCGCCGCTATCGCCTGGTCGATCTTCGCCAGCGCGCTGGCCAGATCGGCGCGGGCAACCGACAGACGCGCATCCGCCAGCAGCGGTTCGACCGCGTTCGGCGCCACCTGCTCCGCCTCCGTAAAGGCTTTCTGCGCTTCGTCCGGCTTCTTGAGGCCGATCAGCGCATAGCCGCGGGACACCAGGATCGAGGCGTCGAGATTCGGATCCCGCCCATCCGGCTTCAGGTCGTCGAGCAGTTTTTGATATTTCTGCTGCCCGAGCAGCGCCTGTGTCAGCAAAGGAATCGTCTGGCGCGGGTCGAAACCGCGCTGGCGCGCTGCCTCCGCCTCACGTTCGGCCGCCACGGGATCGCCGAGTTCGATCGAGACCCGGCCCAGAAGAAAATGCGCTTCGGCGTTCTGCGGATCGTTCCGAATCGCGTTGCGCAGATCGATTTGCGCGGATTTCAGGTCGCCCTTGCGCATCGAGGCGCGCGCGTTCGACATGTAATCGGCATGCGCGGCCAGCGGATAACCGGCGAGCCAGACGCCGATCGCGATCGCGCCAAGATTCCAGTACCGGGAAGAGCCGTTTCGCAGGTCCGTCGGGAAGCGGCCGGCGGTTTTGTTGCGCATGATCCTGATCCTCAGTTTCGCTCTGTTATGGCGGCTTCGGGGCTGGCCACCTGTGCGGCGGCCATCCCGGCGGGCGGTTTCATCCCTTCGACCTCGATCCCATGGGCTTCCATCAGCCCATATAAAGTGGGCCGGCTGACGCCAAGCAAGCGCGCCGCAGTCGCCAACGTGTTATTGCTGCGGGCCAATGCCGCGCGCAACACCTCCCGTTCCGCGCGCGCACGGGCGGCGCGCAGATCGAGGTCGGGCATCGCGTCCCCGGTCGCAGCAAGTTCGAGATCGGCCGCGTCGATTGTCCGGCTTTCCGCCATCACCACCGCGCGCTTCATCCGGTTTTCCAGTTCGCGCACATTGCCCGGCCAGCCGTGCGCGTTCAACGCCGCCGTCGCGGTATCGGTAAAGCCCCGGATGTTGCGGTTGAACTCCCGATTGAAGCGGGCCAGGAAGAAGTTCGCGAGCAAGGCCACGTCGCCGCTACGCTCGCGCAGCGGCGGAATCCGTACGGTCACGGCGTTCATGCGATAGAACAAATCGCCGCGGAAAATGCCTTGTGCGATCTTTTCCTCAAGATTGGCGTTGGTGGCGGATACGACGCGGACATCGACCTGGATTTTTTGCCGCCCGCCGATCCGTTCGACGATCTGATCCTGCAGGAAGCGCAGCAATTTCACCTGCAACGGGTGCGGCAGATCGCCGACCTCGTCCAGAAACAGCGTGCCTTTGTGCGCACTTTCGATCTTGCCGATGGTCTGTTTCACGGCCCCGGTGAAGGCGCCGCGTTCGTGGCCGAACAATTCGCTCTCGAGCAGGTTTTCCGGGATCGCCCCGCAATTGATGGCCACGAAGGGTTGTTTCGCGCGCGGCCCCAGTTCGTGCAACGCCGCGGCCAAGGCTTCCTTGCCGGTCCCGCTTTCGCCCAGAAGCAACACCGGCACATTGGTGGTGGCCAGTTTCTCGACGTCGCGGCACACCTTCAACATGGGCGTGCTGGACGTCACGATGCGTTCGATGGACGACCGCACGGGCGCGGCGGACAGCCGGCGGTTATCTTCTTCCAGCCGGTAGAGGTTCAGGGCGCGATCGACGATCGTGCGCAGCACCTCGATTTCCACAGTTTTCTCGCAAAAATCGTAAGCGCCCAGGCTGACGGCTTTCAAGGCGTGCTTGCGTGCGCCGTTGCCGGTGGCGATGACAATCTTGGTCCGCGGCGCGATCCGCAGCACGTCTTCGACCGTTGCGAACCCCTCGCTGACGCCGTCAGGGTCGGGCGGCAGGCCCAAATCCATGATCGCCACCGGCGGATTTTCGCGTTTCACGATCGCGACCGCCTGCTGGCGGGTATGCGAGAACAGCACATCGCATGCCGGAAACGCCCAGCGGTACTGGGAGCAAAGGCCTTCGTCGTCCTCGACGATCAGGAGTTTGGGTTTGGCCATCGCGGGGTCCGTTCAGGCCGCTTCTCGCGGCGTCTCCATCGCCGCCGCCCGCACCATGGGCAGCATCAGCCGCATCGTTGTACCCGATCCGCGCCGGCTTAGCACGAGAAGATCGCCCCCCGCCTCGCGGACCAGTTCGCGGGCCTGGTAAACACCGATGCCGTGGCCGCCCTTCGTGGAGGCAAAGGGCCGGAACAATTCGTCGCGCACGAATTCGGGCGTCATGCCAGGGCCTTCATCGGCGATATCGACGACCATGCTCAACGCCTCCAACCGCACATCGATCCGAACGGTGGCACCGTCCGGCGACGCTTCGATGGCGTTGTTCAGCAAATGCACCGCCACCGCGTCAAACGATTCCGCGTCGATCGCCAGGCCGGCGCCGTCGTTCCCGGTCAGTTCCACCTCAATTCCCCGTGCTGCGCCGTGACGGGCAATTTCGACGATGTCCCTCAACCGCTCGATGGGATCGATCAGGGCGTGACTCCGCTCGTTCCGATCGGCCTGCAGGCGCGCGAGCAGGCGTCCGATCTTGCCGACCGACGCCCTGACGGTCGATAGCATGTCGCGTTGAAATTCCGGGTTATCGGCATGGACCTCGGCGTTCGACAGCAGCATCGACAATTGCCCGGACACATTCTTGATGTCGTGCAGCACGAAGGCGAAGCGCTGGCTGTATTCGCGCAATTCGCGGGTTTGCGACAGGATCTGGGCCGCGCGCTGCTCCGCCACGCGGCTGGCAACCTCTCGCCCCACGACCCGCAGCAGGTCGAACACTTCCTTGTCCAATTTGAAACGGGCTCTGGAACGGACGAGCACGACGAACCCGATCAGATTGCCAAAATGATTCAGCGGCACGGCGAGCCAGGCGCGGGGAATTTCGACGAACCATTCGGCCGCGGCGGGGATATCCTCAAGCACCGCAATCCGGTCGCCGCCGGCGAAATAAGGGACCAACGGATGGCCCGGCGAAATCGGCGCGGTCACGGCCGGCGT
>JAYWAX010000730.1:0-7735 GCA_043782125.1 Acetobacteraceae bacterium
GCCACCGCTGGAAGACCGGGCGCCGCCGCCGCCCAACGCACGGCCAGCCCGGCGAGTGGAACCACTCGCAAGGCCGGCCCGCGCCGAGCCGCGATTGGACTGGCGGCGTTAGAATTCGGGGATGTCCGGCGAGGGCGAAACGCGCGAGCCCCTGCCGCCCCTCGCGGAACGCGACCCCCGTCCTGGGTGTCCGGGGACTGGCGCCTGCCGGCCGGGATGGCAGTGGCGATAGACTGCTGACCGGTGATATAAGGGCGCATCTGTTCGGGGTCCCGACGGGACGGGACATTGGAAGGGCCGGGCATTGAACCGGAGACGCCACGACGCCACATCGCGCGATGACGGCCGACAGAACGAACCGCCTGAACCCGTGACCTATTGGGGGCCAGCATGACCAACGAAGAACGCGACATCATTTCCCAGTTCATCGCCCGGGTTGGAGGCGCGCCCGCGCCATCCTCGGGCTTTGGCGCGGCCGCGCAGGTTCCGGCGCCGAACACGCCGCCGCTGCCGCCGGTGGACCGCGACGCGGACGCGCTGATCGGGCAGATGTTCCAGCGTTACCCGGAATCCAGTTACCGCATGACCCAACTGGCGTTCGTGCAGGAGCAAGGGTTGATCCAGGCACAGACGCGGATCCAGCAAATGGAGCAGCAACTCGCGCAGGCGCAGCAGGCGGTGAATCAGGCGCGCCAGCAGGCGGCCCAGGCGCAACAGACGGCGCAGCAGGCCGCGTCCCAGGGCGGCGGGGGTTTCTTCAGCGGGTTGTTTGGCGGTTCACGCCAGGCCGCGCCACCGCCACCGCCGCCGAACCAGGGCCCCTGGGGCGGGCAGGCCGCGCCGCCGCCGGGTTACGCGCCGCCGCCGCAATACGCGCCGCCGCAGCAGTTCGCACAGCCGCAATACGCCCCGGGCGGTTATCAGCCTGGCATGTTTCAGCGCGGCGGGTCGGGTTTTCTGGGCTCTGCCCTGACGACCGCTGCGGGTGTCGCGGGCGGGTTGGTGGTTGGCAACATGCTAACGAACATGTTCACCGGCGGGGGGCACGGCGCCAGCGGTATGGGTGGCATGGGTGCGGGCGCCGGTTCGTGGGGCGGTTCGTCTTCGGGATCGGTTGCCGATTCGGGTGCCTGGGACGGTGGTGGCGCCACGGGCGGGGCTTTGCCATCCAATCAGGATTACGTCGATAACAGCGCCTGGGACCAGCCGCAGGCGCAAGATACCAGTGCGCCGGACAACAGCGGCGGTGGCGGCTGGGATGCCGGCGGCGGCGGTGGCGGGTCCGACGATTCTTTCTGATGCTTCGGATACGGTCTGAAATCAGGGCACGCGCGGGCAAGCGAAGGCATCCAATGCCGGCGTTCTGCAGTTTCGCCGGAACGCGGCGGTCTGCCTCCGCGTGTCCTGGCAGTGTCAGGACTGAGAACGGCATCCAGTCATTTTCAAGCGATTGACCCGCAGACTTCGATCGGCGTGCTGGACAAATCCGGCCCCTGTGCCCATATCCCATGAAAAGAGAGTGGGGATTGAGGCTCAGGGGTGTTCTGACAACCGGAGGATTCCCAATGCCGAAAATCGTGCTTCTGCCCGTCGATGGGACGCTCGCCTGCCAACACATCTTCGCCACGGCGCTGGCCATGGGCCGGGCCTTCGACGCCCATTTTATGGCGCTGCATGTCAGGCCCGACGTCGCGCGCGATATTGCTTCTTTGGCCGCCAGCGATGGCGGCATGACATCCGGGCTCGATACCATGATCTCGCGGATGGAGGCGGACGCCGACACGCGGGAAAGGGCGGCGCTGGAAGCCTGGAGGGTGTTTCGCGCCGCGAATGCCATTGCAATCGCGGAACAACCGGGCGCCGGTGGCATGACGGCCGAATGGGTCAGCGAGACCGGCGTCGAGGCGGACTGGATCGCCGAATACGGACGCGCCGCCGATCTGATCGTCATTGGCCGCGGCGGCGAGAGCTGGGGGCCCGATTATACGTTGATGGAAGCCGCGTTGATGGACACCGGGAAACCGGTGGCGATCGCGCCCGCCGGCGGCGATGCGCCGCCGCCCCATGGCGGTCACGTCGGCCTCGCCTGGAAGGACACACGGGAAGCCGCTGGCGCGGTGCGGGCGGCGATGCCGTATATTCGCGCCGCTCGGCATGTCACTATTTTCACGGTCGCGGAGGATGGCTCCGGCGATAAATCGCATCTGCGGCTCGCGCGGATGCTGCGTTGGCATAACCCGAACGTTTCCGTCCAATTCTTGCCCGAACAGACCCGCCCAGCGGCGGAGGTATTGATGGACGCCGCCACGCAGGCCGGGTGCGGATTGCTGGCGATGGGCGCTTACGGACATGCCCGCTTGCGCGAAGCGGTGTTTGGCGGCTTCACCCGCGCGGTTCTGGAAAGCGCGCCGCTGACGGTGCTGATGGCGCACTGACGGCGCGCGAGCCCCAAGAGGGGGCCTGACTCGCACACCGGCGCGGACGGCGCTATCCTCCCTGCGTGACATCGCCCGCGTGAGACGGGGCAGGGAGGATATGCCGTGAAGATATTCGTTAGATTGTTGCTGGCCGTCGGGCTGGCGTTTGGATTTACCGCGACGGCAACAGCCGAGGACACGATCAAGATCGCGTTCATTGGGCCGTTGTCGGGGACTTTCGCGCCGCAGGGCGATGCGTTTCTGAAGGAGTTGCGATATTCGCTGGACGTGGTGAACCTGTCCGGCGGCGCGTTGGGCAAGAAGTTCGAACTCGTCACATTCGACGACAAATTGCAGCCGGCGGAAGCGATCATCGCGCTGAAATCGGTCGTTGACCAGAACATTCCGATCGTTCTGCAGTGCATGGGTTCGAACGTCGCCGCGGCGATGGTCGACGGTGTGTCCAAGCATAACGCGCGCAACCCGGATCATCGGGTGCTTTACCTCAACTGCGCCGCGCTTGCGAACGAGTTGACGAACGAAAAGTGCGATTTTTGGCATTTCCGCTTCGCCGCGAATGTCGGGCAACGGGTGGAAACCTTGATTCGCGCGCTGCCGGCGGACGTTACGACGGTTTATCTGATCAATCAGGATTACTTATACGGCCAGTCCGTTCAGGCGGACATGAAGACCTTCCTGGCGCGGTTGCGTCCCGACGTGAAAATTGTTGGCGAGGATTTGGTGGCTCTGGGCAAGGTCAAGGATTTTTCGCCGTACATCGCCAAGATCAAGACGTCCGGCGCGAAGGCCGTGCTGACGTCGAACTGGGGTGTGGACTTCAATCTGCTGCTGAAATCGGGCGTCGAAACGGCGTTGGATGTGAAGTACTATACGCTTTCGGCGCATCTGAACGGCGGTCCGACCAGCATGGGGGCGTCTGGTGTCGATCGCGTTTATGCCGCGCTGGATTTCCATCACAACATCGCGGCCGAAACCGGCAACCCGGCGGTGGATACCTGGATCAAGGGGTTCCAGGATAAATATCCGGACTTCGACTACACCTGGATCAATTTCCGCACGATGTTCGAAATGCTCCAGGTGGCCGTGAACAAGGCGGGCGTGGCCGATCCGTTGAAAATCGCGCTGGCGCTGGAAGGGATGGAAGTCACCGACGCCGTGGGCCAGAAAAACACCATGCGGCGGGAAGACCATCAATTGATCGACCAGTTTTACGCGGCGATCTTCACCAAAGGTGTGAAATACGATTCGGAACGGACCGGGTTCGGATGGAAAACGGTGAAGACCATTCCGGCCTCGGAACTGGCGCAACCCACGACATGTAAGATGAAGCGTCCCGACGGAGCGTAAGGATTTTGTCCACGCCCGGAAGCCCATGGCTTCCGGGCGGTTCGAAGTGGAGAGGTTCAGACAACGATGGTCCAGATCGAACGCCGGCATTTTGGGGTGCTGATTCCGTCCACCAATACCACGGTGGAGATCGAATATACCCGTCACTTGCCGGCGACGCTGCAATTCCACGTGGGCCGCTGCGGCAAAGGCGGTAACACGCCATTTTCCCCCAGTCTGGACAGCGACGTCATCCGCCAGTCCAAATTATTGGGTGACGCCAAGGTTGAGGCCGTGACACTGGCGCAAACCTCCGCCAGCCTGTTCGACGACGATTACGACGCGAAGGTGACAGCCCAGATGTCGGCGAACGCGGGTGTTCCCGCCATCGCGTCGGCCGTCGCGATCGGGTTGGCTGTCCAGGCATTGGGGGCGAAACGGATCGGTATCGTGACGCCGTATTCGACCCAGGTGATCCAGAGCGCGAAGCGATACTACGAAACGAAATATGGGCTGGAGGTCGCCGGCATGGAAGGTTTCGGCGCCACCGATGCCTATGCGATTGGTAAGCTCGACGCGAGCATGGCGTTCGACGCACTGCGCCGCGTCGATACCCCGGCCATCGAGGTGTTGGTCGTTCCCGGCGGGAATTTCCCCACCATGCCCTGGATTGCGGCCTGGGAGCGCGCGCTTGGCAAGCCGGTCATCACCACCAATCAGGCAGCCCTTTGGGGGGTACTGGGCATCATGAAGCTGAACGATCCCTTGCCGGGCCTGGGGCGGTTGCTGGAGCAGATGCCGCGTTGACAGCGTGACGGACTCTTCTCCATCCCACGGGCAAACCGGCCTGCGGGTGCTGATTGGGAACAAGGCCTTTCTGCGGCTGTGGTCCATCGGCGGCTGCGTCAACACGATGCGGTGGTTCGAACTGCTGTCCGCCGCCTTGTTTACTTTGGATGCCACCGGCTCCGGCCTGGCGGTCGCGGCCGTGTCCGCCGCGCGCACCATGCCAATGCTGATGTTCGGCGCGTTTTCAGGCGTGCTGACAGAGGCGGTAAACCGCAAGCATGTCCTGCAAATTGGCCAGGTTCTGACCTGCCTGTCCGCCGTCGCGATCGCGGTGCTGGCCTCGATGGGGCTGGCGAAACCCTGGCATCTCGCGGTGTCGTCCTTCGTCACCGGCATGGTCTGGTCGACGGAAATGGCGACGCGCCGGCGCATGGTCGGCGAAAGCGTCGCGGGGCCGCTGGTGTCCCGGGCGCTGGCGCTGGACACGATGTCGAATTCCCTGGCGCGCCTGGCCGGTCCGATCGCGGCCGGACTGATCTATCAACACGGCGGACTCGCCGTGTGTTTCGCGGTATCGGCTGCCGTCTACGCGCTTGGCGGCGCCCTCGTCGCGGGCCTGAATTACCGCCAGGAAAGCCGCCGCTTCGTCATCGGCCAGGTGCCAAGGGAACTGGCGGAAGGCATAAGTTTCGCGCGGCGAGACACGGCCATTGCCGGCGTGCTGGCGGTTACCATCGCCATGAACCTGTTGTGCTTTCCCTATTCCGCGCTGGTCGCGCCGATCGGCCGGCAGATATTCCTGGTGTCGCCAACCCTGGTCGGTATCCTCGCCGCGTCGGAATCGTTTGGCTCCTTCGCGGGCGGAATCTGGCTGACCAGCGGCGGGCCGCGATTGTCCGGCCGGGTGCTGATGGTCGGCGGGGCGCTGATCCTGACGGGATGCGTGTTCCTGATGCCGCTGGCACCGGTCTTCCCGATGGCCTGCGCATTGCTGGCGATTGGCGGGTTCGGGCAATCGGCCTTTGCGAATATGCAGACATCTCTTATCGTGCTCCACGCACCCGGCCACATCCGCTCCCGCCTCATGGGTCTCCTCACCGTCTGCATCGGCATGGGTCCCCTGGGCATTTTGCTCGTGGGCTTTCTCGCCGACTGGATCGGCCCCATGCGCGCCATCAACCTGATCGAAGCCGTCTGCTTCGTCTGGGTCGCATGGGCCGGATGGCGCTGGCGGCAATGGGAGAAAGCGGACGCGGGGAAAGTTGGATAACACCTGAATCCGTGCGAAGCTGTGGGCCTGGAGGAACAAGACCATGCCAAACAACAGCGCCGATTACGACTTCCTGGCGGGAGTCCGGGTTGTCGATTTCACCCAGTTCGAAGCCGGGCCTTCCTGCACCGAAGCGCTCGCCTGGATGGGCGCCGAGGTCGTGAAAATCGAAAATCCCGGCGTCGGCGACCCGGGGCGGCGCCTGCGGCCCGGACAGCCGGACGACGATCCATATTATTTCCAGCAGATGAACGCGAACAAGAAATCGATCACCGTCAATCTGAAATCGCCGGAAGGGCTGGCGCTGGTAAAGGACCTTTTACGCAAGGCCGATATTACCGTCGAAAACATGGCGCCCGGCACGATCGAACGGCTCGGCCTGGGGTACGAGGACGTGAAAGCCATCAATCCCGGCATCGTCTATTGCCAGATCAAGGGATTTGGCGAAGGCAGCCCGTACGTGAAAAATCTCGCTTTCGACATGATCGCGCAGGCGATGGGCGGAACCATCAGCGTAACAGGCGAAAAGGGCCGCCAGCCGGTGAAGCCCGGTATTTCCCTTGGCGATACCGGCACCGGCATGACCATGGCGGTCACGATCCTTGCCGCGTTACGCAAGCGAGATAAAACCGGCGAGGGCTGCCGTTTGCAGGTCGCGATGCAGGACGCGATGATGCACTATATGCGCACCAATTTCGCGACGCAGGCGCGCAGCGGCAAAGCGGTGGAACGCGATGGCACCCGCTCTGGCGGCGGCAGCAATGCACCGTCCGGGCTGTACCCCTGCGCCCCCGGCGGTTCGAACGATTACGTGTGGATCATGACCAGCCGCGGGAACCCCGAGCACTGGGTGCGTCTGTGCAAAGCGATGGGCCGGGAAGACCTGATCGCGGATCCTCGCTTCGCCACCCCCGCGTTGCGCGTGAAGAACGATCCGGAACTGGACCCGATCATCACCGCCTGGACGCAAGCCCGCACGAAATACGAGGCGATGGAACTGGTCGGCGGCGCCGGCATTCCCGCAGGCGCGGTGCTGGATACCATGGAGTTGCAGAACGAGCCGAGCTTCGAAACGCGGGGTATTCTACAAACCATGGAGCATAAAAGTTACAAAGGGTACAAAATGCCCGCCTGGCCGGTACGAATCAACGGCAAGCCGCCAACCGTGAAGGCGTCGCCCATCCTTGGCGAACACACCGCCGACGTTCTGACAGAATGGCTGGGACTCAGTGCCAGCGCGGTCGAGACGTTGAAGGCGAACAAGATCGTGTGACCGGCGGTCCCGGCATGGGCTGCTTGCGGGCGGACCATGCCGGGCTGGTTGCCGGTCTTGACCGGCCGCTTAAATCGCTTCCCGCAACCGCAAATCGTTGTTCGTGCGCCGATCCCCCGCCATCCACCGTGCCAGTTCGCTGTGCGCGTCTGCCCGCCGGATCGCGTCGATTTCCGCCGCGTGAGGCGGATCGACCGTGAACTCCATGATCAGCCCATCCGGCGATTCGCAATACATCGACTTGCAATAACCGTGATCGGTGACCCGTAAGGCCAAACCGGCGGCCTCGATCCGCCCGGTCAGTTCGGAAAAAATCGCTTCGTCCACCTTGAAGGAAATATGGTCGAAGCTTTTGATCTCCGCCGGTTTTTCCGCCTGCGTTTTTCGGTAAACCTCGTCGTCCGCGAACGAAAAGAACGCCAACGCCCCGCCATCGCCAAGGCTGTAGAACGTGTGGCAGAAGGAGACCTCGCGCCCTACCCAATTGTTAAAATGTTTTTCGCACCAGGTCGCGGTCAGCGGTATGCCCAGAATATCCTCGAAGAACACCCGGTTCTTTTCCTGGTCTTTGACGACGTAAGCGTGATGATGCAAACGCTCCGGCGCGCGCGACAATAAATTGGCCATCGGATGCCTCCC
>JAYWAX010000731.1:0-2790 GCA_043782125.1 Acetobacteraceae bacterium
AGGTTCGACAGCGCATTCTGGCGGATCGCCTCTTCGAATTCCGCGTCGGTTTCGACGCGCGGACCCGGCACGACTTCCTCCGCCACGTAAGGCGCGAGCGAGGGTTGTTTCGTCATCGAACGCACGAACCGCATCCCCGCCGTCAGCGCCTGCAGATCGTACTGGGTCTGCAAGAAATTGAACTGGATCGCCGGCGCGGCCAGCGGATTGGCGCTTTTCAGCATCACCGTCCCCCGCGCGTCGGGTTTCAGATGCACGGCGCTGAGGCTGAACCCCGGAAAATCATGCGCGACCGCGCCGTTCGGCCCCCGGAACGCATAGCTGAACGGCGAGAAATTGATTTGCAAATCGGGCCGTTCCATCCGCGGATCGCTGCGCGCAAAAGCTCCGCAAGTCACCCCATTCGCCGCCAGCGGTCCAGATTTCAATAATAAATATCGCGCCATCGCCAATACCTGGCGCGGCAGGCTGTTCGCCAACTCGTTCATCGTCACGGACCGGGTGCAGCGATACGCCAGCCGCACGTAAAAATGATCCTGCAAATGCGCGCCAACCCATGGCGAATCGCAAACAACCGCGATCCCAAGCCCGTGCAGAAACGCCCCGGGACCAATGCCGGACAATTGCAACAACTGCGGCGAATTGAACACGCCTCCGCTGACCACGACCTCGCCGCGCGCCCGCGAAAAACGCGTGAGGCCGCCGCCGATATATTCCACGCCCACCGCGACGCCATTCTCGACACGGATTTTCGTCGCCTGGGAATTTGGCCGCACCACCAGATTGGCGCGGCCGCGCGCGGGTTTCAGATAGGCCGTCGCGGTGCTCCAGCGCCGATGTTTCCCAACCGTGCTCTGAAAATATCCAGCCCCTTCCTGCGTCGCGCCATTCACGTCGTTGTTCCGCGGCAATCCCGCTTCCACCGCCGCTGCGATCACCTTCTCCGCGAGTTCGTAACGATTGGGCTGTTCGGTCACCGTCAACGGGCCGCCGACCCCATGATATTCGCTCGCACCGCCCTCGTAATTCTCGGCTTTCTTGAAAAACGGTAATACGCTGTCATAGTCCCATCCGGTGCAACCGCGCTGGCGCCATTCGTCGTAATCCGCGTGATTGCCGCGCATATACACCATGCCGTTGATCGAGCTGGTGCCGCCCAACACTTTTCCGCGGGGGGAATACATGGAACGGCCCGCCAGCGCCGGTTCCGGCTCGCTCTCATACATCCAATTCACCGTGGGATTGGCGAACAGACGGGAAAAACCCATCGGTAGATGAATGAATGGGTTGCGATCCGGCGGTCCGGCTTCCAGCAGCAGCACGCGGTACCGGCCGGACTCGCTGAGCCGCGCCGCCATCGCGCATCCCGCCGAGCCCGCGCCGGTCACGATATAGTCGAAATCTTCGTCGTTTTCGGCCACGGCTGATTTCCCCCTACGTTGGGGAGAAGTCTGCCCATGACCGTGGCGCGGCGTCGAGTCCGGGGGTCAGATCGTGGGAATGGTCACGCCGACCATGTCGCCTTCGCGCACGATCGCGGTGAGTTGTTCGACACTCCAGCCTTCCGTCCCGGCGGGCCGTTTCGGCAGCACCATCCAGCGGTAATCGGCGGTGGAGTCGACCACATGGATCTGGACGTTGTCTGGCACCGTCGTGCGGAACTCGCCCAATAATCCACGGGGATCGCGCACCGCGCGGGCGCGATAGGCGGCCGATTTGTACCAAAATGGCGGATATCCGAGCACGGCGCGCGGATAGCAACTGCACAAGGTGCAGACGATAAGGTTGTGAACGTCTTCGGTGTTTTCCAGCACGCCCAAGGGCGGCATTCCCACCATCGGGATATTCATCGCCTCGGCCGCCTTGGTGCCGTCTTCCAGCATCAGCGCTTTATAAGCCGGATCGGTCCAGGCCCGCGCGACCATTTTCGCGCCCTGTCCGGGACTGGCGTTATCGGTGGACTGGCGGCGCGCGGCGATGTCTTCGCCGGATACGATATTCTTGGCGGCGAGGATTTTGCGTAGTGCCGCCAGCAGATCCGGACCATCCGTTTCGACGATATTCATGGCCGCTCCAACCAATGTTCGTAAAGTTCCACCACCAGCGAGTCGATCGCGCTGCCGTCGGGCCATAGCTCCGTCATCGGGAAGGTCACGTGGTACAGCGGATTTTTCGGCGCGGGCCGCGCGAAGGCCAGATCTTCTGGGTTCGGATGATCGCCGAGATAACGGACAATCTGTCCTTTACGGCCGCGGAGGTAATGCGGCGTGCGAATATGAACCGGACCGCGCGTCTCCGGCCAATCGTCTTTCACCCTGACGGTGTCGCCGCCCGAAAAAATCATTTCGCCTCCAGGGCGGCGCGAAGCTCGTCTTCGGTGATCACGCCTTTGCGCAGCAGCGTCGTGGCGATCGAGCGGATCCAGCGGCGGTAATAGGTGAGTTTATGATACTCGGCCTCCGGGATCGATTCGATGCTCCGCCGCAGTTCGTCGACGGTCATGATCCCCTTGGCGCCCAAAACGCCGCGGAGCGCGTCCACTTCCCGGTCGAACTCGGTCAGCGCGTGCGGTTCGATATCGACCGCTTCGCACATGAATTTCGACACGCCACCCATGTCGTGGTGGGACCGTTTGTTATCGTTGTCCATGCCGTAATGCTAGCACGCCAGGCGCCGCCAGTAAATCGCCATCCGCGGGTAAGCGAGGGGAGGGAAGCGCCCCACCGCTTGCTTCCCCGATTGCCGCCGCGCGATGCCGCGCTACACTCGCGCCCGCCGTCCGGAGAGGCG
>JAYWAX010000732.1:0-2790 GCA_043782125.1 Acetobacteraceae bacterium
GAACATGGCCGGAACATTCGGACGTTACGAGGAACTGCCTTTGGACAAAATGTCCGGGGAACAGCGGGCGGGTTACGATTATCTGGTGGAGGGACGGGGCAAGATGATCGGCCCGTACCGGGTCTGGATGCACAACCCGAAACTTTTGCGCGCGGCCTCGCATCTGGGCGCGCATTTCACGCCGGAGTCCTCGTCGCTGACCGAGCGCGAGCGGGAAATCGCGGTCATCGCGATCGTGGCGAACCTGCGATCGGATTATCCCACCGCGGCGCATGAAAAGCGCGGCAAGGAAATCGGGCTTGGCGATGCGACGGTGGACGCGATGGTGGCGGGCCAGCCCGTGTCCTTCGCCGACGAGAAGGAACAGTTGGTCTACGAAGTCGCGATTTCTCTGGCCAACAACCGGATTATTTCGGATGGGCTGTATCAGCGCGCGGTGCGGGGACTGGGGCATGAGCGGATCACCGATACGATCGTGCTGATGGCGTATTATACCGGCGTGTCGATGACGATGAATTTTTACGCTGTGCCCGCGGGGACGCCGGGGTTGCAGAGGTAGTTTTCGCGCGCGGCGATTCCCATTGCAGGCGGCCCCCATAAATTGAAAAAAGGAAACGATCATGGCGCATGAAACCGGCCGCTTCGCCGGCAAGGTGGCGGTGGTGACCGGCGGCGCCTCGGGGATCGGCCTGGCCATTGTCCGGCGCTTGCTGGCCGAGGGCGCCGCTGTCGCGGCGGGCGATCTGAACCAAGACGGGCTCGACGCGCTGGCCGGCGACGGTTTCTGGGCGCGCGCGTGGACGTGACCAGGGAGGACGAGCTGGAAGCGTTGGTGGCGCGCGCCGTGGAACGGTTCGGCGCCGTCGATCTGGCGTTCAATGTCGCGGGCGGGTCGCGGCCCGGCTATATCGTAGATCTCGCTGAGGGCGACTGGGATTTTACCGTCGATCTCTGCCTGAAAAGTGTCTTCATGGGGATGAAGCACCAGGCGCGGCAGATGATGCGGCAGGGCAACGGCGGCGCGATCGTCAACATCGCCTCTCTGAACGCGCATGTGCCGATGCACGCGGGCGCCGCCTATGTCGCGGCGAAGGCGGGGGTGGAATTGCTCAGCCGCAACGGCGCGTTGGAATTCGCCGAACATCGCATCCGCGTCAACGCCATCCTGCCCGGCCTGGTGCAAACACCGCTCACACGGCGTCATTTCGACAATCCGGCGGCGCTGGCGGCGTTCGAGGCGCGGATCCCGATGGGCCGGCCGGCGCAACCGGAGGAAATCGCGGCGCCCGCGCTGTACCTGGCCTCGGACGACGCCTCCTATATTTCCGGCGCCTCCCTCCTCGTCGATGGCGCCTGGGCGGTCAGCGGTTATCCCGACATGCGGCCGTTCCGGGGGCCGGTGACGTGGAACGGGTCGTGACGGTGGAGAAGGGTTTTTCCGGAACCGCGCGGACTACGAAACGTTATCGCGCGCGTCCGGGCCGCGGGAGATAACGCCACCGAAACCTCGACCCAGCTTGCTTTGGGCCTGAAAATCGGGCCTGACTGCGCGCACGTGTCACCCTGTCAGGAGGAATTCCCATGGCGCCGGAACTGAAGTCGATCGTTCTCGACCGTCCCATTCGCGGGCGGATTTACGACAACATCATGGAAACCGTCGGCAACACGCCGCTGGTGCGGATTCCGAAAATCTGCGCCGAGGACGGCATTACGGCGGATATCTGCCTGAAGCTGGAATTCTTCAATCCGCTGGCCAGCGTGAAGGACCGTATCGGTCTGAACATGATCCTGGCTGCCGAAGCCGACGGCCGCCTGAAACCGGGCGGAACGATCATCGAACCGACCTCGGGCAACACCGGCATCGGTCTCGCTTTCGTCGCGGCTGCCCGCGGTTACCGGCTGATCCTGACGATGCCGGAATCGATGTCCATCGAGCGGCGGAAAATGTTGGTCTATCTGGGTGCGGAACTGGAGCTGACGCCGCGCGAACACGGTGTGCGCGGGGCGATCGCCAAGGCGCTCGAATTGCAGGCGGCGAACCCTGGCTCGATCATCGCGGGTCAGTTCGAAAATCCGGCCAATCCGGACATCCACCGGCGCACCACGGCCGAGGAAATCTGGTACGACACGCGCGGGGAAGTGGACGCGATCGTGTCGGGAATCGGCACCGGTGGCACGCTGACCGGTCTGGCGCAGGCGTTGAAGCCGCGGCGCCCGTCCTTGCTGATGGTCGCGGTGGAACCGGCGGCCAGCGCGGTGCTGTCCGGCGGCAAACCCGGCCCGCAACCGATCCAGGGCATCGGCGCGGGTTTCGTGCCGGATGTGCTGGACACGAAGGCAATCGACGAGATCATCACCGTTGAGAACGACGAGGCGTTCGTCAATGCGCGCCGTCTTGCGAAGACAGAAGGTATTCCGGCCGGTATTTCCTCGGGCGCGGCGCTGGCGGCGACGTTGAAGCTGGCGAAGCGGCCGGAAATGGCGGGCAAGCGCATTGTGACGATCATTCCGTCGTTCGCGGAACGATACATCACCTCGGCGCTGTTCGAAGGGCTGTGACGCCTTTGGTCTGAACATTTGCCGCGCCCCCACGTCAGGGCGCGGCCGGGCCTCCGATACCAATTGGCTTAACGATTGACTCTTGGCACGGCCTCTCCCCCACGTCATGGCACGCCCTCGAGCGGGCCATCGGAGGCGGCACTGCGATTGGACGAGAGGCGATTCACGCGGCCGATGGTGCCCACTCCCGCCATGGCGTACCGCTTCCGATGGCCCGCTCGGGGGCGTGCC
>JAYWAX010000733.1:0-2785 GCA_043782125.1 Acetobacteraceae bacterium
GCATGTGGTGTGCGCTCCGCCGGTCGTGACGCGACGGTCGCCGCATGGCCGCGCCGCTCCCCCGTCCCGTTCTGGTCTGCCGTCTGTGCCGCGCTTCCAGTGGACAGGGCGCCCGGTTCGCGGGGGCGGCGCGAACCATCTGCGCGAAGTGCCAGGCAGTAGCCCGGTCTCGCCGGGCCACTCGCCTCAAGCTGCTGCACCCAGCGCCCGTCGAGACTGCGCGGCGCGCGCCTCGCCCGCGTCCCGGCGATAGCCTGGCCCACCTCGCCTGGATTCGGTCGTTGCCATGTTGTGTAGGGGCCCGAGGGTGCGGCGTGCTTGCACACGCGCACCACGTCCGCGCCGGAACCGGCGGCGGCACGGCGATGAAGCCGCCCGATCGATGGGCCGTCCCGCTCTGCCCGGCGCACCATTCCGAGGGGCACACCGGGGGCTGGATCACCTTTGAGCGGAAATACAGCGTCACCCTGCGCGCGGTGGCGGAGGCGCTGGCCAGTCAATCGCCGCATATCGACAAGGACACAACATTATGACGTTCCGCCAGTGGCTCCTCGCGAGCACGGCCTGTCATCCGCCCGCGATCTATCCGCTTCTGTCGGTTCCATCATAGCCGGGACACGGCCTGCGTTGTATCTGCCCCATGGCCGGGGCTTATGAGCATTGGGCGGCGTAAGACCGCAGACCTGACAGTAACACACATATGGCGCTGCCCCCGTGGCGGCGCCATTTATTTTGGGGAACGGCAAACGGAGATTGACAGCGGACTGTCGTCGCGCGACATATAGGATATGACCTACATAATAGGTCTCGTGCAATTTTCAGGGAGGCCCCATGCCAGACGATCCGCCAACCTCGATGTCTGAGGTGTATGAGCCGAACGACCCCTACATCATCCGCAACCTGTCGGCGCTGCTCGCGGCGCTGGAAGACGGGCAGTTGAACGTGGATGCCACTGCGGCATTTCGTGGGATGATGAAGGCGCTGCAAGACCAGGGCCGCATGACCGACAAGCCGGTCAAGGGCACCATGATCCTCAAAATCGACGTGCAGTACGCCGAGGGTTCCACGGAACTGCGTTGCGTCTTCGATACCAAGGTTCCGAAACTCAAGCGTCACCGCAGCATCATGTGGCCGCGCGACGACGGCTCGCTGTCGATGCAACCGGCCCTGCCGTTCTCTGGCACGCGCCTCGGCGCCGTCCGCCCTGTCCAGGACGTTTCCGCCGCCAGGGTCGTTCACGCGATCTGACGCCGCGCGCGAAGCATTCATTTCCACCGCAACCGAGAGAGTAAGCACAGATGGCCGATACATTCGATCCCGTTACCTATGGCGAATGGCTGAAAACACAGTTCGATGTCAGCAACGTCATCGAGATACAACACCCGGATCGTCCGGGCGATAAATTTCCCGTTTTGCTTGCGCCGGGGAAGGATGGCGCGACACTCAAGTCGTTTCGCGCCATCCTGAATGAATGGCGCACGCGGCCGGAGCGGCGCACGGGCACGGCCACGATGCACGATTTGGCGAGTTTTATCAGCCACGCGCAGCGGTTTAAGGATGCGGGCTCCGCGATCTTCGCCAATGCCAGCAACCCCGCTTCGCCATATTTGCTCGCCGTGCTGGACTATCATGAGGCGGTCAATCTCCCCACCCCGACAAGCCCCGAACTCGTCCGGGCGATTCTTCAACTGACCGATGAGACGCTGGACCATGACGATCCGGCCGCGCCGGATGCCGCGGCGGACTTTGTCGAAGAAAACGCGGTCAATCGTGCCGTCGCCGCCGTGAAGGAGGCCCTGGCGGCGCGCGACAGCAATATCGAGCGGCACTTTACCCACGCCACGCGGCCGTCCAGGCACTCCAACCTCCCGCGCTTCGGATCGCACCGCGGCATTTATCACTTTCCGCTGTCGGACGAATGGACTGTGTGGACGGCGCGGCACGGCAAGAACATGGATCAGTTGGAGTTCGCGACGTTCCTGGAAGACCATATCGGCGATGTGGTCCATCCGCCCACGGTCGAGCAAATCGAAGCCAGAATCGCAGAGTCCAGGGCGCTGTCGCAGGGGTCCACGATGACCGCCATGGAGTTCGCGCGCCTCATGGGTGGGGCCTTCGCCACGCCGGCGCGCCTGATCGAACTGTCGCGGGGGCTGGAAATTCGCCAGAATCAGACTGCGAAGCAAATCGTCAATACTGCGACCGGCGAGGTTGAAGTCGCGTATCAATCGCAGAATGTTGACGAACAAGGCCAGCCGCTCAAAATTCCCAACCTTTTCCTGATCGCCGTTCCTGTCTTCAAGAATGGCACCGTATATGAGGTCGTGGTGCGTCTCCGCACCCGGCTGGAACGTGGCAGCCTGGCCTGGACATTCGAGATGTACCGTCTCGATGCCGTGTTCCGTCACGCCTTCGAGGGGGCGGCGCATGAGGCGCGCGATGCGACCGGCCTGCCGCTGTTCTTCGGCACGCCCGAAAGCGCCGAAAAGTAGAGCGGCCTTCGATACCTACCTGCCTGCCGTGGTCGGTAGGTAGGTATCAACCAATGGAGTGCGCCATGAACGATGCAATCGAAAAACCGGCGGCGAACGACGCAGCGCCGGACGTGGAAAACGCGGATTTCTGGGTTGTGAATGCGCGGGCCATTAACCGCCGGCTGACCCAGAGACAGGTCGATAATCTGGTAAGCGCCCTGTGGGAGCCGGGTCGCGAGGGCATTGACCGGGGCGAACTGTTGGCCGCCGCCGTCAACTTCGCCGCTGCCGCGATCCACGTCAGCGGCGAA
>JAYWAX010000734.1:0-20656 GCA_043782125.1 Acetobacteraceae bacterium
CGGTGGCGTGCCCCAAAGACCACCCGGGGCGGGCTGCATGGCGATCGCGAGATTGCCCTGACCTTCGGACAGGATATCGACGAAGGCGCGGCGATCCAGGGCCAATCCCATCGCCTTCCGGATCTCCGGATTATCGAATGGGGGACGAGCCCGGTTGACGATCAGATTGGTGCTGACACTGCCCGGCGGCAGCTCGCAAATCGCGTCAGGCCGCTGCGTTTGCAGGTCCCGGGTGAGGGCGACAGTCAGTACGCCCGCGAAAGTCAGATCGTATTTACCAGCGATGAACGCAAGAATCGCCGTGGAGCGGTTGCGTGACAAAACGTAGTCGATGCCATCCAGATAGGGGCGCCCAGGCTTCCAATAATCGGGATTGCGGGTGAGTACGATGGATTCATTCGGTTTGAACTCGACAAATTTGAACGGCCCGGTCCCGACAGGGCGCTGCCGCATGACGTTGGGCGGGACATGGCACGGATAGACCGGCGACATGCCGGTCGCCAGCAGCGCCAGGAAGGCGGGTTGCCGCCGCTTCAAAACGAAAACCGCCTCGTGTGGGTTCGTGGGGATCACTTCCACCAGATTGTCGTACCAGGACCGCCTGGGATTGATGCGCAGTTTCTCGGTCCCTTTGCCTTGCAGCAGGTCCCAGGTGCATTTCACGTCGGCCGAGGTGAACGGTTTGCCGTCATGCCATTTCACGCCCTGGCGCAGATGGAATGCCAGCTTTGTGCCGTCCTCGCTCCATGACCATTTCTCGGCCAGATCGGGCACGATTGACGCGATGCTGTTCAGTGCCACGTGCTGATCGAAGATCACCAGATTGTTGAATATTGCCATGGCCGGTCTCTCGCCAGTGACGGTGCTTTCTTCGTGAATCGACAGACTTGCGGGATTGTCGGCGATGTGCTGGCGCAGGATGCCGCCCTGTTTTTGTGCGAGCGCGTCGCCCGCCATCGCCAGCCATGCCAAAAAGCCCAGGAACGCGAGTCGCGAAACGGCTGCCATGGAGTCCTCCCTGGCCTCGGCCGTCCGCGGGTTTGGTGTCCCGTCTTTGCCGGGCTGGCCAGGACTGTGGGACGCCCGCAGCAGGCGCGCAATACGCGGCAGCGACATGGCAACGCAAAACCGGAATGTCCCCTCCAAAATAACGCCGGTGCCGAGAAGGATCGTGGGCGTTACGGCGGATCGTACTCCAAACCGGAGAAGTCCGGCGGGCTGTGTCCCATGGTGTTACCACGGTACGGCAGGTCAAGATCGGCACCGTGCTCCGGGCCAAACAAGCGCCGCACCAGCGCGCCGAGATTTTCGCGTGCGGCGCCTCCTGGCGCGCGACTGCGGCGTGGAGCCATTCGCGCGCTTCCTTCTCCAACGGCCGCCGATGCGCGGCGGCGGCGCTGGTCTTGAGTCGCGTGTGCAGCACAGTGCCGGCATTTCCGATCGTAAAGCTGTATTTCTTCACGGGTGCCCCGGCGTAGCCCCCGGCGACGCTCATCGGGTCCATGGCGCCCCTGTCGTTCGCGGCGGGTCGAAGTGCAGTATCCGCAAATCTGGCCACCACCAGATGAGGACGGATTCAGCGTGACGGCGTTCTTACGGCGCCGAGCCTGCCCGTGGCGCCCCGCCGCCCAGACCACTGGTGCCGCCGGACGCGCCACCCGCGTTGAATTTGCCGATATTGCCGAGCAGTTGCTGCATGAACGACGCCTCGGTGCCCGGGGACGGCGTCGTGCGCTCGGCCACGTTCACGTCGATGCCCTCGTCCTGGGTGACCGTCTTCACGCCCGTCAGGATGTTGCGGTCATCGAAATTCATCACCACGACCGTCTGATCCAGCACCCCCAGAGTCCGCCCCAGCCTCGGCCGCGTGATCTCCGAGATATAAAGCCAGGTGTTGTCGTCGAAAGTGGCCTTCTGCGTCGGCGATCCAATCAACGCCGACACGTCCGCCTTCGTCGAAACCCCGGTCACGAGCTGTTTCAGCAGGTCCGGCTCGACCTTGTTCCCCCGGGTTTGCGGCGGCGGCATGATCACCGAACATCCCGCCGCCGTCAGGCAAACCGCGAGCACCGCAGCCAGACGGCCGGCACGAAGACGCTGAGAACGGAAGCGAGAGGCTGGCACGCGGCATGATCCCGGAGAGTTCGAAGTCTGTGACAATAGCACCCGCGCCACCCGTTGCGATAGCGCGCCTGGCGGGTGCGCCATCGTATGGGAAGCGTACCTCTCGGGTGCGCCAACGCATAGGAAGCGCGCCTCTCGGGTGCGCCAACGCGTCGCAGACGCGCGGGCGTCGATCGGCTCCCGGGGCCGGACCGTACGCTCAGCGCCGCCGCGGCGACAGAATGTATGCGATCAAATCGTCGGTTTCGCCGTTGCTCAGATGCAGGTCCGGCATCCGCTCGTGCGGCGTGCGGAGAAACACCCGAAGGGCCAGGCCGGAAATTTCCCGGTTCGCGGCGATCGAGGCGAAGCTCGGCGCGCCCGTCGCCGTGCCAAGCGTCCCGCCGTGTACGACGTGGCAGGTCGCGCACCAGGCGTCCGCCAGCTTCCGGCCCGCGACCGGATCGCCAAAATCCTGCCCCATGGCCGGCGCGGGCGCCGCAGACCCCAAGGCCATGAAAGCCAAGACCATAAAAGCCAAGGCGGGGGCTTCCAAGGCAAACCGCCGCCACATCGAAGATATTGAGTGGAACATACTGCTTATGTGACCCGCGACGGCCGACATCGCATTGACCCAGGTCAACCGCAGCCAGAGCTTCAGCGGGACGGCATCGCCACCGCGCCGTTAACGGGCCGTCCAAGAAACACCGCGTATCGCTCTGTGTCCGCGCCGCCCCAGGTCCGGGCGAGACCCGGCAACGCCGTCCCGTCGCGCCAGTCTGCGGCATCCGGCGTTGGCCCGTAGCGTTCCGGGCGCACCAGGATGCCTTTGGCCGTGCCGATATCCGGCCTGGGCAGCGCGAAGGTTTCCCAATGACGCCCGATCGCCACGACCCGGGTCCCCCGCGGCAGCACCCAGGCGAGTTCGGCCGCCAGGCCATAGGGCTCCACCGCGACGAAGCCGGCACCCGCCGCCAACCGCGCCGCCTCGACCTGCGCCGCCAGTTCCGGCCAGCCGAACATTTGCCGCGCCGCTGGATCGCGGTTGCCGGGCAGAACGGGCCAGCCAGAAACCGCGTGCGCGTAAACGGCCAGGGCGATCGCGAAACCGAGGGCGGTGGACGGCCATATCCAGCGGCGCCAGGCCAATCCGGGCAGTCCCGCGGCAGCGGCCACGGCGGCTGGATACAGGATCGCCGGCCAGTTCCCCTGCACGCGGTCGCCGATCGCGTGTTGCAGGAACACCAGGGCGGGCGGCACCGACAGGGACGCCAGCAACGCCCAGCCGGGGTCCGCCGGCCGCAGTGTCCGCCTGACGGCCCAGACCACGCCCGCCACGCAAAGAACGAAAATCCCGGGCGTCGCCAGCCCGGCCTGGCCCGCGACCAATTCCGCCAGAAAATTTGCCGCACGCTCGGGTTGCCAGTTCGCGACTCGTCCGCCCTGGCGCGCGAACCCCGCCCAACCATGGGCGGCGTTCCAGATCGCGACCGGCGCGAACACCAGGCCCGAGAGCAAAACACCCAGCCAGGGCTCGGGCCGCCGCAATGCGCGCGGCATGGCCACCAAAGCGAACAAGCCCAGCCCGAGCGGCAAAAACACCCCGGTATATTTGCTGGCCATCGCGAGGCCCGCAACGACACCCGCCGCCAGCCACCAGCGTGGCGATCCACCCGCCGCCACCCGTGCGCCCGCCCACAGCGTCGCGGTCCAAAAAAACAACAGCGGCGTGTCCGGTGTCATCAACACCGTCCCCACGCCCATCAGCAGGGTCGCGTTGAACAACGCCGCCGCCGTCAGACCCGCGCGACGGCCGGGAAACAACCGCTCCACGGCGTCCCACAGCAGCACTGAGCCTGCGGCGGCCGAAACCGGGCCCAGAAAGCGGACACCCAGAGGCCCCTGTCCGAAAATCCCGGTGCCAGCGCTTATCCACAGCGCCACCATCGGTGGATGGTCCAGATACCCGGCGGAGAGCGCGCGAGACCAAACCCAGTAATAGGCCTCGTCCGGCACCATCGGAACCGCCGCCGCCACCCACAGACGCAAGGCCGTCAACAGCACCAGGCCGGCGACGGCCCAGGACGTGGGAGTCATGGGAGGGGGCGGGAGGGGGAAGATGCCGGGTTTTCCGCGCGAAGCCCCGGCCCCTGCCCCGCGCTCACCGTGCCCGCCACACCAGAGTCGATGACACGGCGTAATTCCAGACGACACCGATGACGGCACCGATCGCGCCCGCGGCGGTCCAGGCGGTATTGGATTCGTACAAAGTTTTGGCGATGCCGATATTGGCCACCGCGCCGACGCCGCAGACGGCCAGGAACAGCAGCAGCCCGCGCCACAGCCGCGGGCCTTTCAGCCGCTGGTCTGCGTACGTGATGGCGTTGTTCAACTGAAAATTGAAGATCATGGCGACCAGGGTGGCGATGGTCTGCTCGGCGCCAAAGCCCAGGGACGTGAATTTGCGCAGCAGGCCGAGCACCAGCAAATGCACCATCACGCCGATGCCGCCCACAATCGCGAAGGACAGGAACCGCAGCGGCAAATACCCGGCGAAGGTCTTGTCCAACAGCAGCCCGCCGAACTGGATCATGACCTGGGTGTCGAGCTTGCTCTCGCCCGCCTGACGTTCGTGGAACGTGGCGGGGATTTCCTTGACCCGCAGCGGCGCGAACGAACTGAGCACCAGATCGAGCAGGATCTTGAACCCCTGACCGGTCAACTGGCTCGCCAGTTGCTCGAACAGCGCGGCCGGCAGCATGAAGAACCCGCTCATGGGATCCGTCAGTTTCACCGGCAGAACGCGTTGGGCCAGCCAGATGCCGCCATCGGACAGCATGTGCCGCCAGCGGTTGGCGAGGCCGTCGTTGTTGCCGCCCTCGACATGGCGGCTTGCGACGGCAAGGTCGTACTGGCCGGACCGCAATTCGTTCAGCATGACCGGCAGGCGGGTTTCGTCGTGTTGGAGATCGCCGTCGATGACTGCGACATAGGCGGCGGAGGAAGACAGCGCGCCCTCGATGACCGCAGAGGCGAGGCCTCGGCGTCCGACGCGGCGGATGCAGCGGACGCGGGAATCGCGCGCGGCGATGCGGCGCACCTCGGCGGCGGTGCCATCGGGGCTGTTATCGTCGACGTAGATGACTTCCCAATCGATCCCGCGCAACGCCGCGTCGAGCTTCGCGATCATGGGCGCGACGTTCGGACGTTCGTTATAGCAGGGGACGATCACGCTCAGGACCGGCGTGACGGCGGCCGGCGCGGCGACGTTCAAGGGCATTCCCTCGCTCATTCCAATCTTGCTCCCAAATCTCCGTGCCGGGCTTTCGTTCCGGCACGCGAGGCCATTGGCACATGGCACGGTCCGTTCCGTCATGGCGGGGGTCATCCCGGCGACGATTGCGGCGCGCTCTGGACCTCGTGCGCGGCAGAACCAGCCTGACACGAAAATGGTGTCGGAATGGTGGCATGCCTGCCGCGTTCGCACTACGGCCCAGGCCTGTCCACCCTGGGCAATCGCTTGAACGACACCGCTGTGACTCTTCCCGTCATGGCACGGCTCGGCCGGGCGATACGGAGCGGCAACACCTTGGGAACGAAGGCGCCGGACAGTCTGAGGCGGCGATTTCTTCGCGAACGGGGCCGCCGGCGCCGGTTCCGATGGCCCGGTCGAGCCGTGCCATGACGGAGGACGGCATGCGGCTACGTTCAGGCGATTGCCCGGTCCTGTCCACCAAGCCCATATCCCCAGCCCGCCTTTTCTCCTTTATACTCCCCCCAACCCAATCGAGGCGCTTATGCTCACCGAACCCCTCCGCATCGGCATCGCCGGTGCCGGCCATTTTGGCCGCTATCACGCGCTGAAAGTGGCGGCGTCGGCGCGCGCCCGGCTGGTGGGGATTTACGACCCGGACACAGAGCGGGCGAAGACCGTCGGCTGGGAAGCCGGCGCGCCGGACATGGACTTCGAAGCCTTGCTGCCCGCCATCGACGCGCTGATCGTCGCCGCGCCGGCAGAGGCGCATCACGGCCTTGCCGCCGCGGCCTTGCGGGCGGGCAAGCATGTCCTGGTTGAAAAGCCGGTCGCCTCGACGCTGGCGCAGGCCGACGAACTGGGCGCACTGGTCCGGGACACCGGTCTGGTCTTGCAGGTCGGACATTTGGAGCGGTTTTCGGCCGCCTACCAGGCGTTGGCCGCGCGCACACGGTCGGCACTTTACATAGAGGCGGTGCGGATCGCGCCGTTCAAGCCGCGCGGGACCGATGTTTCGGTGATCCTGGACCTGATGATCCACGATCTCGATTTGGTGCTGGCCCTGATCGACAGCCCGATCGAGTCGGTGGAGGCCGTGGGCGCCCCCATCGCCAGCGCGTTCGAAGACATCGCCAATGCCCGCCTGCGCTTCGAGAATGGCGCAGTGGCGACGATCACCGCCAGCCGGGTGTCGATCCGGACAGAGCGGCGGATGCGGATTTTCGCCCGCGATATCTACCTTGCGGCGGATTTTTCCACCCGCAAGCTGACCGTCATCGGCAAGGGGATCGGTCAGAAACTGCCCCACGTCGCGGAGTTCGGGATCGAAGAAGCGTCCTGGGAAGACCATGACTCGCTGGCGGCCGAACACGCGGCGTTTTACGCCTCGATCCTGGATGGCGCGCCGGTGCTGGTGGATGTGGCGGCGGGACGGCGGGCTTTGTCGGCGGCGCTGGCGGTGACGGCGGCGATGACCGAGTCACGGGCCCGGATGGAGTTGTCCGGGTTGTTGCAAAAGGCCGAGCACGGCGGTGGCGGCGGCGTCTGACGGCGCGGCGCCGCCGTCTGGGCGGAGCATGCCCAGAGGAATGGCGAAGTCGGCGCGCTGTTTGGCGGCACCTTCGGGTTCCAGAATGACGCGCAAGGCCGCCGCCAGTTTTTCCGGTGTCGCCTCCAGTTGAAGCCGTTCCGGCACGATTTCGCGATCCGGCAGGATGTTCAGGATCGAGATGTATTTCACCTTTATCATGGCCCAGATCATCAGGGCGGTGACGATGTGGACGCGGTAGGTAACGACCATCGGGACCCCGGCGGCCGCCAGTTCCAGTGTGGACGTCCCGGATTTCGTCAACGCCGCCGCCGCCGCCGCGAAGGCGTCGCGTTTTTCCTGCTTGTCTTCGACCAGGATGGGGGGGCGAGCCCAGAAGTGGGTGGCGGCAATGACGGCCTCGCGGACCGGGGCCGCAACGGGCATCACCGGCACAATACCTGGGCCAAGGCGGTCGAGCGTGCCTCGGAATGCCGGTAACAAATAAGAAATCTCCATACGCCGGCTGCCGGGCATCATGATCAATACGCGTTCCGCGGGCGCGAGGTTGTGACGGGCGCGGAAGCGAGCCGCGTCGCCGGTGTCCCAGCCCGCCTCCAGGACCGGATGGCCGGTGAAGGTGGCGGGCAGGCCGTGGCGGGCGAAAAATGCGGGCTCGAAGGGCAGCAGGCACAACAGCCGCTCCCACAAGCCCGGGTATTTTTTCGCGCGCCGTTCCTTCCAGCCCCAGATTTGCGGCGCCACGTAATGCGCGCGCGGAATGCCCAAAGGTTGGATCGCGCGCAGCACCCGCAGTGTGAAGCCGGGCGAGTCGATGGTCACCACGACATCCGGCCGTTTTGCCGCGATGTCGGCGATCGTTTCAGCCAGGCGCCGCCGGATCGCCTGGATCTTTGGCAGAACTTCCAAAAATCCCATCAGCGCAAGGTCGCGGAGCGGAAAAAGCGAAGAAAATCCGGCATCCGCCATCGCGACCCCGCCGATCCCGGCGAAGGTGGCGTCCGGGCACTGCCGGCGGATGGCGTGGATCAGCCGGGCGCCAAGCTCATCGCCGCTTTGTTCGCCCGCGATGAGGTAAATCAATGGCATGGCCCGGAGATACCCCATTGACCTTGGCCTTGTCATCCTGTCGGTTGCCGCCGCCATCGCCTCGGGAGTCCGCCGATCCCATGTCGCGCCTTGTCGTTGTTTCCAATCGCGTTGCGCCCATTCAGGAGGGCGAGGCCACCGCCGGCGGGCTGGCCGCGGGCGTGCTCGACGCGCTGCGCCAAAAGGGCGGCATCTGGCTGGGGTGGAGCGGCAACATCCGCGACGTGCCGGAACAGCAGCCGGAGCATGCGGTGGGCGCGATCTCCCTTTTTACGATCGATCTTTCGCGAAAAGACTACGACGAATATTATCGCGGTTTCGCCAACGGCACCCTGTGGCCGGTCCTGCATTATCAAATCGGTCTGGGCCGCTTCGAGTGGTCGGAATACGAAGGGTACCGGCGTGTCAACGGACTGTTCGCGCAGGCGCTGGCCAGGCTGGCGCGGCCGGACGATCTGATCTGGGTCCACGATTACCAGTTGCTCTATATGGCCGAGGCGGCGCGCGCCGAGGGACTGCGAAACCGGATCGGACTGTTTCTGCACACGCCGTTTCCCGCGCCCGGCGTATTCATGACAATTCCGGCCCATGCGGACTTGTTTCGCGCGGTTTGCCAATACGATCTGGTGGGCTTCCAGACCGAGATCGATCGTGCGGCCTTCCTGGATTACGCCGTGCGCCACGCGGGCGGAACTGTGCGCGACGGCGTCCTGTCGGTGTTCGAACGGGCTGTCGGCACCGGCGTCTATCCGATCGGGGTGCATGTGGACGAGGTCCGGGCCTCGGCCGAATTGCCGCGCAATCGCCGCCAGGCCACCCGCATCCGCGCAGCGTTGCTCGACCGGTTAATTCTGAGTGTCGACCGTCTCGATTATTCCAAGGGGCTGCCGCAGCGTTTCGCGGCGTTCGAGCGATTCCTGGCCGATTATCCCGCGCATCACGGGGTGGTGACCTTCATGCAGATCGCGCCGCCGTCGCGGTCCGACATCGAAACGTATCAGGCGATCCGGCGGGAGCTGGAGGGCGAGGCGGGCCGGATCAACGGCCGTTTCGCGGAAGTGGACTGGGTGCCGCTGCGCTATTTGAACAAAAGCTTCGAGCGCAACGTGTTGATGCCGCTGTATGCCGCCGCGCAGGCCTGCCTTGTGACGCCGCTGCGGGACGGGATGAACCTGGTCGCGAAGGAATTTGCCGCCGCACAAGACCCCGACGATCCCGGCGTTCTGATTTTGTCGGAATTCGCCGGCGCCGCCCGGGAACTGACCGATGCGCTGCTGGTCAATCCGTACGACGAGGCCGGGGTCGCCGCCGCGATGGACCGCGCACTGACCATGCCGTTGGAAGAACGCCAGGATCGCCATCGCGGCATGCTGGCGGCGATGCGGGAAAACAGCCTGGAACGCTGGCGCGACCGGTTCGAAGCCGATCTTCGGGGCAGCGTCGCCTGACGCGGGCCGCCACGCCGGCGCGCGAATCGCCCGCGGAATGCGCTATCGTCCCGGCATGAAATCGCGCGGCCCAGTTGAAACGGACATTGTGCTTCTGGGCGCCGGACACGCTCATGTTGAGGTGTTGCGCCGCTTCGCCATGCGGCCGGAGCCTGGGGTTCGGCTGACGCTGATCGGACGGGAGCCGGAAACGCCCTACTCCGGCATGTTGCCCGGCGTCATTCGAGGCGATTACGAACCCAGGCAGGCGCGGATCGACCTTGCCCCGCTGGCCGCCGCCGCGGGCGCCCGTTTGATTTTGGGCACGGCGGTGTCGATCCAGCGGCTGGAACGGACCGTGACCGTGCCGGGCCGGCCGGACATCCCTTTCGATCTGCTGTCCGTCAATGTGGGCGGCGAGCCCTCGGTCCCAGCCGATGGCGGGATCGCGGTCAAGCCGATCGGCCGGTTTCTGGGCCGGCTGGCGCGGATCGAGGCAGAGCTGGACGATCACGCGCGCATCGCGGTCGTTGGTGGCGGTCCGGCGGGCGTCGAACTGGCGCTGGCGCTGGCGCATCGCTACCGCGGCCGATACCGAATCGCGCTGGTGTCCGGCAGCGCAGAACCCCTGATCGAGGCGCCGGAAAAGGCGCGCCGCGCCGCTGTCTCGGCGATGGTGGACGCAAGCGTGGAAATCGTGCGCGGCGCGATGGCGGGCGGGTTCCAGGATGGGCGGCTGGCGCTGTCGGACGGCAGTTTCCTGGAAGCGGCGGCGTGTTTGCGCGCAACGGGGGTTGAGGCGCCGGGATTTCTTGCCGACTCGGGCCTCGCCTGCGACGCCAAGGGGTGCGTGCAGGTGGACACGTCGTTTCGCAGCCTCAGCGATCCGGCGATCTTCGCGGTGGGGGATTGCGCCACGATCCAGGGGTTCTTGCGCCCCAAGGCGGGGGTCTGGGCCGTGCGCGCGGGCGCACCGTTGACCGCCAATCTGCGGCTGGCGTCGAAGCATCGCCCGCTGAAACGCTGGCGGCCGCAGCGCGAGGCTCTGGTCATCCTTGGACTGGGTCAGGGGCGGGCGGTCGCATGGCGCAATGGGTTTTCGCTGTCGGGGACGGCGGTCTGGCGCTGGAAGGACTGGATCGACCGGCGCTGGATGCGCATGTACACCGAAATGCGGATGCCAACGGACCCCGCCGATCCCATGCGATGCGGCGGTTGCGGCGCAAAGGTAGGCGCCGAGGTCCTGGCGGGCGCCCTGTCCGAGCTGCCGCGCGACGAAAACAAAGATCTCGTAATTGGGATCGACGCGCCCGACGACGCGGCGGTTCTGCGCGTGCCGCCCGGAAAACTGCTGGTGCAATCGGTGGATCACTTTCGTGCCTTCCTCGACGATCCTTTCCTGTTTGGCCAGGTGGCGGCGGCGCATGCCTTGTCGGATTTGCACGCGATGGGCGCCGAACCCTGGACCGCGCTCGCGGTGGCGTCGGTGCCGTACGGGCCGGGCGCGAAGATGCGGGCGGATTTGGCGGCGATGCTGCGCGGCGCCACCGAGGTGCTGCGCGCCGAGGGCTGCGCTCTGGTTGGGGGGCATAGCGGCGAGGCGGACGAGGCCGCGCTTGGTTTCGCGGTATCCGGACTCGCGGACCCGGAAACCCTGACGCGTAAATCCGGGTTGCGGCCGGGCGACCGGCTGATTCTGACCAAACCGCTGGGGACCGGAATTATTCTGGCCGGGCACATGCGCGGGCTGGCGCGCGCCCGCTGGCTCGCGACGGCGATTGAGTCGATGCGGCGCAGCAACGGGATCGCGGCGCGGCTGCTGCGCGACCACGGGGTGACGGCCTGCACCGACGTCACGGGCTTCGGATTGGCGGGACACCTGGCGGAAATGTGCCGCGCCTCTGGCACCGCCGCGACGATCTGGCGGGATGGGGTGCCGGTGCTGCCCGGCGCGCTGGAACTGGCGGCTTTGGGCGTGGAGAGCAGTTTAACGCCGGATAATTGGCGCGCGGTGCCCAATCTCAACACCGAACCGCGGGAGCGGGTGTTGCTCGATCCGCAGACGTCGGGCGGGCTTTTGGGCGGGATCCCGGCGGCGCGGGCGGAGGCGTGCCTGCGGGCGTTGATCGCGGCCGGACTGACCGCCGCGATCGTTGGGGTCGTGGAGGAAACACGGGCCGACGCGGCGGCGATCCGGATCGCGCCGGGCGCAGGCGACGAGGTGCGCGGCCGCTGAAGCGGCTGGAGAGATCGCCGTAAAGCGCCGCAGGCGCGGCAACAACGATCGCCGCGTATGGACGCGTGCTACGAATACGTTGGTCAGAGTCTCACGCTTTCGAACATGACCATCCGGTGTTCGTGCTGGACGAAATACTCCACCGGCACCATTCCAATCGACCCGAGCACCGTGCGCGAGGCAAAATTCGCCTCCCGCGCCACCGCGACGATTCGCCGCAATCCCGCCTGGTCGTGCCCGAACCGCAACGCCGCCCCCGCTGCCTCCCGCGCCAGCCCCCGTCCCTGGGCTTCCGGCCACAGCGCGAACCGCAGCGCCACGCCGCGATTGTCCGGGCGCGGCTCAAGTCCTGTAATGCCCACGAACTTCCCATCCGCGCGTTCCCGAATCGCCCAGATTCCGTAGCCCTGCGCGCCCCAGGCAACGACATCGCGCGCGAGTTCCTCCGCCGTTTCGGCGGCATTGCGCACGCCGCCCAGCATGACGGCGAAGACCCGGGGATCGGTCTTGATGGCGCGCAAATCCGCGAGATCGGCACCGCCAACCGGGGTAAGCACAAGCCGGCCGGTCCGTATCGTGCGAAACGGGTTCATGGAACGAGTCGCCGCGTGGACGGCGATCGTGCCTCATACCAAACGTCGGAACGATTGACTCTCGGCACGGCCTCTCGCCCTCGTCGTGGCACGGCTCGACCGGGCCATCGGGTGCGGCACGTCGATCGAACGAGAGGCGCTTTCCGCAGTTTATCGTGGCCACTCGCGCAATAGTGTACCGCCCCCGATGGCCCGCTCGGGGGCGTGCCATGACGCGGAGAGGACATAGCGATCGGTCAATCTTTCGGGCGGTTGGTATCAGTCGCGCGCGCGGGACCCGGATGGGCGGTATCGTCGAAGACACACCCGGCGCGGAACTGCCGCGCATGGGGCGGCGGCACCACGGCGAACACGGCCCGCATCGGCCGTCATGTGCCAATTGGCGGGCGTGTCGGTGTCGTTCATTGTGGCCGTTCCCTTTCTTCGCCCCGCGATCCGAGCCGATCGCCTGAGGCCGCACCGCCGGAAAGCGTAAAACACGCGATCGAACAAAAACGTGCCAGAGCGCCATCGCTTCAACGTGAGGCGATCATGCTCTGGCGCGAGCGAATCGGGAAGGGCGAACGGACAGGACCCACCCGGGAGACGCCGCTCAGGAGGCGGCCAGGCAGGGCACATGCGCGACCATCTCGCGCAATCGTATCTCAAGTTCCGGGATCCCCTCGCGGCATCCGTTCGGGTCTTTTGCCCGGGCGGCAATGTCCAGGACGGCGGCGGCGCGCGCCAGCGGGTTGGCGCCCATCGACAAGGCGGCGCCGCGTAACCGATGCACGGCCTGGCCGTATTCGGACATGTCGTCGCGGCCCAGGGCGGCGATCATAATAGTGTATTCGGCGCGGATGCTGTCGCGAAATTCGGCCAGCAACAGGTCGATGGCGGGTTCGTCGTCGCCCAGCCATTCACCCAGGATGGACCTGTCGATCGCCGGTTCGCTCGCGGGTTCGGACGGCCTTGCCGCGGACTCGTCTGGCGGCTGGGCTTGGGGCAACATGGGGAACTCCTGGTTTCGCCAGGCGAGGCTTCGCGGGCCGGCGCGGTCTGTTTATTGGGACCGATCCTATTCCGCGGCCGCGAACAAAGCGAGCGTTTCCCCATCGGTTCCGTGTTGGCCGTTCACAATCCGTGCGGTGCGGCGGGAGCGAACCGGCGAAAATGGCGCCACGGCATCGCCGCCCGCAGCGTCGCCATAGCCGTGCCGGATCAACGCCGCCGCGATTTTACGCCGCGCACTGCTCTCGATCTGGTGGATACGGGCGGTCGATACCCCGAACTGAACGGCGAAATGTTCCAAAGAGGGGATGTCGTCGGTATCGGCCATGCCGCGCGACAGGAAGATCGCGCGTTCCCGTTCTCCCAGGATTTCGTTGGCCAGAACGCGCAGACGCGCGCGCAGCCTGGCGTGGTCCATTCGCTCATTCATGTCGTCCGCGGTTGGCGCGGCGTCGTCTGGGAGCAGAGTTTCGAAGCTGTCCTCCCCGCCGTCGCGGGCGTCGAGGCTTGCATGGGCGCCCCCCGCGATGCGGAGTCCGGTCGCGACCTCATCGGCGCTGAGACCGATGCGGCGGCCGACGCGGGCATGCAATTCGCTGTCGGTGGGATCGACGCCTTCACGGTCGCACGCGCGGCGGGCATCGGCCAGAAGCTTCGTGCCGGATTGCGCCAGTTGCCGGTGCGGTTTCGATTCCGGCAGGCGAACCGGGCCGGTGTTTTTGCGGATGTAATCGTGGATGTGCCAACGAATCCAAACGGTGGCATAGGCGGCGAGCCGGGAGTCAAAGCGGTCCGCGTCGAACCGGACGATGGCGGTGTGCAGACCCAGATGGCCGGCGGCAATGAGGTCTTCGTGATCGATGTCGGAGCGGCGGTATTTGGCGGCGATGGCGGCGACCAGTTTGCTGTGGCTCATCCAAAGTTCCGTCGTCGCGGCCCGGCTTTCGTCGGCGGAGCGAGCCGACCTCACGAGGGTAAGCAATTCTCTCTCTCTGGCTTCATTCAGGTTCGGCGCGTCGAATCTTTGCGATTCAGAGCGCCGGGACGCTGTTAAAGACACATTCATTAATCTTCCCCAATACCCGATATCCCGTGCGGCAATGTTCCCCAACATCCGCGCGAAATTTTTTACGTGTCATGAGAAATTCGTCTTGCGCGAATCAGTACCGCCCAGTGAGATAAAGATTGAATTCAGGATGCGGGCGGAACCGGCGTGACAGGTCTCGTAACACGACGTTAATCATCCCGTGCCAACGTATCGCGCGGATGGCGTTCGCGTATCGTTTGTATCGTTTAACGCGGTTTTACGAAATTGTCTCTGTTGAACGCGAATCGAGACTGGCTGGCTGCCTGCGTGCGAGACAATCTTTGAGCGGGTTGAGACAGCCCGGACGGTGGTGTGGCAGGTCTTTTCCAGAGAGGAACCTTGGCGTGCCTCATACTTTAAACTGGAGGTCGTGTTGTATGGAAGATATACAACCTTAAGTATTTATACTATATATCGTAGATTATCTTTTAGTGCGGCGATTGCCAGTTGGATTTTAATGGTCCTGTCTCTTGCTCTCTTACACGCATTCCGCTTATTGAATAAAAAACAGGGGCGAAAACGGGAATGACGGTGCAACCCCAGATCATCGTGGTTGAGGACGATGTCGCGCAACGCCAGTTGCTCGTGCAATATCTTTGCCGCCAGGGCCTGCGTGTGGGCGGGGTTGCGGACGGAATTGCGCTGCGTCGCGAAATCCAACGTGGCGTGCCGTCTTTGGTCCTGCTGGATGTCGGCTTGCCGGGAGAAGACGGGTTCAGCCTGGTTCGCTTCCTGCGGGAGGCTTGCCCAGGAACCGGGGTCATCATGGTTTCGGCGGCGGGGGACACCATCGACCGGGTCGCTGGGCTGGAGGCCGGAGCGGACGATTATATCGCCAAACCGTTCGAACCGCGGGAGTTGCTGGCGCGGGTCAAAAGCGTACTGCGGCGCTCGGGTGCCGCCGTGGGCGGCGTTTCGTCGCGGTCGCGCGTGCCTCTGGGACGCTGGACGTTGGACATGGAGCGGCGGCTGTTGTTGGGCATCGTGGGATCGGACTCTGCCGGGCAGGAGGAGCGGCTGGCCCCGGGCGAGTTCAACCTGTTGAAATTATTCGTGGAAAATCCGAACCGGCCGCTGGCGCGGGACTGGTTGCTGGAGGTCACAAGCCACCGGGAGGCCGAAGCCTTCGATCGTGCCATCGACCTGCGGGTCGCGCGTTTGCGCCGGAAGATCGAACCCAATTCCGCGCACCCGGAGGTCATCCAGACGGTGCGCGGGGTCGGTTACATGTTCGTGCCGAAGGGGTTTTGAAGTCCCGTCAGACGATCTTCCACTGGACCAGGGTGTAGGGCGGTTTCGCGTTATCGTGCGGTTCGAACACCGCCTCCACCGCCGCGCCGATGGTCACGGTTTGCAGGGGATCGCCCAACAGGTTCCCGACCATGCGGATATTGCCGTACTCCGGCAGTTCCACCAGCACGGCGATGTAAGGGCCGTGGCCGTTCAGCGCGGTGTGCACCGGATGGTGCGGGCGCTGATACGAATAGATGCGGCCCTTACCCTGGATTTCTTGCCAGCTCAGGTCGAAGGAATGGCAGCGATGGCAAATCCACTCCGGACCCCATTGCCAGGAGCCGCAGCCATTGCATTTCTGGACGCGCAGCTTTTTCTCGCGCGTGCCGTCCCAATAGGGTTGGGACAATCCATCGGGGCCAGAGGACGGGGTCGGAAGCCCCTCGGGAAGGTAAAAGCCGCTCATAGTGTCGCCTCCGAACCCAGAATAAGCGAGCTGACGGGCGTCACCATCGGTCCGCCCATGATAATCGCCGCGTCGTTGTTTGCGACCTGGTTGATCGCGGTGCCACGGATCTGGCGGGTCGCTTCGATCACCAGTTCCAGGCCGTGCATGTAGCACTCGGCCAGATTGCCGCCGCTGGTGTTGAGCGGCATTTTCCCGCCCTCGACGATCAGGTTGGATTTCACGAGGACCTCGTTGGCCTCCTCCGGCTTCACCATGCCATGCTCGATGAGGCTCATCAGCACGCCACCCGTGAAGTTTTCATAGCACTGGACGATGCCCATGTCGGCGGGTTGCATCTTCGCCATTGCATACAGGCGCGGCGCCAATTTCCCAAAATGCGAGCTGGGGTAATTGGGCATGTTATGCACCGGCGCGGCGGAGCGGTGGTCGCCGCCCTGGCCGCAGGCCATGACGTAAGCGGGCTTGTTCTTCATGTCCTTGGCGCGCTCGGCCGGGACCACGACGACGGCGGCGGCGCCGTCGTTTTCCTGGCAACAATCGTACAGGTGGTGGAAGGGCTCGATGATCCAGCGGGAGGCATCGTATTTCGCCTCGTCCAGTTCGCGCCCGCGCATCACCGCATTCGGGTTTTTCTGGGCGTGGTGGTAGCAGGCCATGGCGATGCCGCGCAGGGCTTCTTGCTTGATGCCGTGTTCCGTCATGAAGCGGGTGATCTTCATGGCGAAGCGTTGCGCCGGGGACATGACGCCGTAGGGGAACAGGAAGGCGTCGTCGCCCATCACCGCCGCCGCCGCGCCGCTCCGCCCGTAACGCGCATACTGGCCCTGGGCCAGCGATCGGAACGCGACGACGCAATCCGCCATGCCCGTCGCCACCGCCGCCGAGGCGTTGCCGACCGCGCCGCACACGCCGCCGCCGCCGCCGCCCCAGAACATGTTGGAGAATTTTAACTCTTTGACGCCCAGGGCCGCCGCGAGACGGGGACCGTCGGAGCGGTCGTTGCCGTAAGAGGCGAAGCCATCGACCTCATGCGGGCTAATGCCGGCATCCTCGCAGGCTTTGACGATGGCCTGGAGCGCGAGTTTGAACTCGCTGTCGGGGGATTGTCCGTGCTTGTAGTAGATGGTTTCGCCAATACCGGCGATCGCGGTTTTGCCGCGTAGGGTTCTTTCGGCCATGCGTTTCCGTCCCGGGTTTCTACCGGGCGGTATTACGGGGTTCTGGCGGGTTTGGCCAGGGATGAGAGGAGGGCGCCGGCGTCGGCGGACAAAAGATCGTCGATGGTCCAGGGGCATTGGCCCGGGAGCTCCGCCGCAGACGCGCCGGCGTTACGCGCCGTCGTGGCACGGATGCGGCGCCAGATTGTGTCGAGATCGATTCGCTGGCGCATGGACGGCGCAAACCGGTCCCCGGCATCGGCGAGGAATGTATCCGCCTCGATCAGCCAATGGCCGCGCGCGGTGTCGCCGGGGAACAGATGGGATTTCAGTAGATGGACCATCGCCTGGCGCAGCAGGCCTCTGACGGCGTTGAGAATGCCACTTCCCACGTCCTCGATTTCCTCGGCGATGTTGGGCCAATCGACGCCGTTCACGCGTTCGCCGTTCGCGACGCGGCGGAGAAGATCGGCCTGTTGTTCGGACCAGGTCAGGATGTCTTGGTCGTAAAGAGTGTCTGGCATGCCGGGATGGTATGCGAAGTCTGGGCGTGGAGCCATGATTTCCTCGGGCGCAGAGGTCGCGCGATCTTACGGTGTGCCCGCGGATTGGGCCAGGGCCGCGAGGAGGATGTCGTGGCTGTCGGCCAGGAGCGCCTGGACGGTCCACGGGCATTGGGTTGGAAGCGCGGCAACCAGCGGATCGTTCGGGAAGGATTTCGCCACTCGGGCTTTGGCCCGCGTCCAAATGCGGTCCAGGTCCAGGCGTTGTGCCATCGATGGGACATAGCGATCTTCCGCTGCCCCAATGAATGCCTCGATCTCGTCGTGCCAATGGGCACGAGCGGTATCCCGTGGCGATAGGTACAATTTGATCAAATGGATCATGGCCTGGCGCAACAGGCTGTGAACCGCGGTGAGTTGCGCTCCGCCCACGTCGGCAATCTCCTCGATCACATGATCCCAGTCGATACCGTTGACGCGTTCGCCGGCGGCGACGCGGCGCAACAGGCCGACCTGGTGTTCGGACCATAGAAGGAGGTCGCGTTCGTAGAGTTCGTTGGGCATGCCCTCCACGCTATCATGGGTCCGAAGTACCGTCACGCGAAACGTCGATGGACGGTGCGCCCAGCAAATTGGCCGTCGCCCATGGGTCCGGTCGCGTCAGGCGATCGGCGGCACGGCCCGTCCAACGCGAAGGACGCGCGCCCAACGTGGCGTGCCCGCGACGGCGCGTTCCGCGGCCCCCCTCCCTTCAATATGCCATGAACCATGTATACTCCCGATGCGGCCTGGGCGGTTGACGAGGAAAGCTCAGGTTCGGACCATCAGACCGGGAAACGCCCATGAAGAAGCCACCTTTCATTCGCCGGGTCGCGATACGTAACTACAAAAGCATCGCGGCGTGCGACGTCCAGTTGGCGCAACTTATGTTCCTGGTCGGCGCGAACGGGTCCGGGAAAAGCAATTTCCTCGATGCATTCCGGTTCGTGGGCGACTCGTTGTGGAATTCCCTCGATCATGCGTTGCGTGAGCGTGGGACAATCAAGGAGGTCCGCCGCCGGTCCGGCGGTCACCCCAATAATTTTTCTCTCCGGTTCGAGTTCGTGCTCCCGTCGGGGCAAAGCGGTCATTACGAATTCCGCGTCGGAGCGAAACCCTTTGGTGGATACGAAGTTCAGAACGAAGAGTGTCGTATTCATGCCGCGACCGGACTTGGAAACGACGCTTTCTTTCACGTGCAGCAGTCAGGTAAGGTCCTCGAATCGTCATTCCCGCCAGGGCCGGCGACACACTCGGATCGCTTGTATTTGGTCGCGGCCTCTGGAATGCCCGCGTTTCGTCCGGTGTTCGACGCGTTTTCGCGGATCGAGGTCTATAACCTCGACACGCGCGCGATATCCTCGATGCAGCCGCCAGACCCTGGCGAAATTCTCCGGCGCGATGGCAGCAACGCGGCCAGCGTGCTGCGGAGACTGCCGGTCGAAGTGCGTCGCGAGATCCGAGACCATCTGGCCCGCATTGTTCCAGGTGTGTCGGATGCCGAAGCAAAGCTCCTGGGGTCGCAGGAGACAATCGAATTCCGCCAATCGGTCCTTGGGCAACAGCATCCCTGGAAGTTCCCCGCGAGTTCCATGTCGGACGGCACTTTGCGCGCGTTCGCGATGCTTTTGGCGGTCTTCCAGACCATGCCCGGCAAAGACCGCACGGTTCCGCCGTTGATTGGGTTGGAGGAACCGGAAATGGCGCTGCATCCGGCAGCAGCGCACGTTTTGTTATCGGCGCTGCGTCAAGGCGCGCGGGAATGTCAGATTTTGGTCACCAGCCACAGCCCAGATTTGTTGGATAATCCGGACATCGAGCCAGAAAATTTGCTCGCCGTCGAAAATCTCAATGGCGTCACGCGAATCGGCCCGATCGACAATGCCGGAAAGAACGCGTTGCGGGACAAAATGTTTACGCCGGGAGAACTGCTGCGGCAGAATCAATTACAGCCAGCCATGCTCGCCGGAGAGCTTTGACCTTGCTGTATTTCGCTCCCATCGTCGAAGGGCACGGCGAGGTGGAGGCGCTTCCCGCTTTGCTGCATCGCATCGCCGAAGCGGCGGGTTATCAGGGACAGTTGATCGTCAACACCCCATGGCGGGTCAAATCGGGCTCATTTCTCAACGATCGGGATTACTTCTTCAAACAGGTCTCGCTTGTCGCGGACAAGGCCAAAGGCCGGAACGGCGTGGTCCTGATAATGCTCGACAGCGACGACGATCACCACTGCCCAGCGACGCTCGGGCCAGACCTGTTACAGCGGGTATTGGGAATTCGTGCCGACGTTCCGGTTCTGGTTTCGCTGGCATGGCGTGAGTACGAAACTTGGTTTTTGACGGCGGCGCGGTCGTTGTCGGGTCATGCCGGACTGCCCGCGTCGCTCGAACCGCCGCCAACGCCAGATGGGATCAGAGGCGCGAAAGAATGGCTTGGACAACGCATGTCCGATCAATACGATCCTATCACGCACCAGCTCGCTTTTACAAAGTTGTTCGATCTGGAACAGGCCCGGGCCAATCGTTCATTTGATCGGCTGTACCGGCGTGTCGAAGACCTCTTGAAGAACAGGGCCGGCGCCCAGGCGACGTGTTGAAGGTTCGCGACACGGGAGAGGCGTGACATCGCGCCTCTCCCGATACGCGCCGAAACGTCAGCCCGGCAACAACGTCGACTGCCAGGTCACCATCTGCCAGCCCGCAGGCCGCTTGCTCCAAACATCGACGAACCGCACGCTGAACGAGCGCGGATTGCCCGACGCCAGCACGCTGATCGCGCAAACGCCGGTCAGCACCACCGTGTCGCCGAAATCCTGTGCCACGACGGAGGACGGCGTCATCCCAGTGTAAACCGTCGAACCGGACTCCATCGCCCCGATCAACGTCGCCTTGGTGTCCATGCGCGCGGTGGAATGCACGTAGATCAGAT
>JAYWAX010000735.1:0-7709 GCA_043782125.1 Acetobacteraceae bacterium
CTCTGGCGGTTTGGCCGGGGGGCGCGGGGGCGGTTGGGCGGTTCGGGCCGGTGGTTTTGGGGGCGGCGGTTTCGGCGGCGATGGTTGCGGCGGTTGGGCGGGTGGCGGCTCCGGTATGGGGGGCGAGACGGGTTCCGGGGTGGCGGGCACCGGGTCAGGCGGTGGCGGCGCAGGCGGAGGCGGTGCGGGTGGAGGCGGAGCGGGTGGGGGCGGTGCGGGCGGTGGCAGCTCCGGTGTTGGCGGTGCGGGTGGGGGCGGTGCGGGCGGTGGCGGTGCGGGCGGAGGGGGCGCGGGGGGAGGCGGCGGGGAGTCGGCGGGCGGCTCTGGCGGGGCAGGGGCGGGGACACCTTGCTGGGCTGGCGCAGCCGGGGAGGGGGGCGCGGGCGGTGCCTGCATGGGCGGTGGTGGGGACACTGGTGGCGCGCCCCCCTCATCGGCCGTCTGGGCGTTATCGGGGATCGGGGTCAACGGCGCTTCGGGCGCTGACGGTCCTTCGGGGCGGCCGCCTTCGAACACCAGGCTGACCGGTGCGGGCGGGGGCAGCATTTGGTCGCGCGTTTCCGGCCATTCGAACAACAGCGCCAGGAACAGCGCGGCATGGATCGCCAGCGAAATGGCGAATCCGCCGCCGATCCGGCGGCCGCGCGCGGATAGCCTCAGGGCCGGGTTCCGTATGCGATCGCACATGCGATGGGCACCGCGAGTCCGTCCCCGTCTCGCCATGGGGCTGTGGACTGGTCCAGAGCGGCCTCGATTGCGAGCATCCGGTCCGGGCTTTGCGCCGCCAGCATTGCGGCGTTGCGGGCGGTGCCGTCGCGCATCGCGGCCAGCATCGCCGCCGCGTTCCGGTGCCGCCAGACGCCACGCAACAGGTGCGCGCCGGTGTCCACGAACCCCGCTTCGTGCAGCACGGTCAGGCAGTCGGCGCCAGTGGCGAACCCGCCGCCGGGCGGCGGTGCCCCCGCCGCGTCCCGGTCTCCGAAGCAGCGGACGGCATCGGCAATCAGCTTGAAGGCGATGTTTTCGTCATGCCCAGCCCAGATGGTGAAGGCGAATTTCCCGTGGGGGCGCAGGATTCGGTGCATGGCGGCCAGCGCCAAGGCGGGACGGGGGACGCGATGGATGCCGAAATTGGACACGGCGGCGTCGAAACGGGCGGGCTGGAAGGGTGGGTTTTCCGCGTCGCCGTGGACAAACTCCATGGCCGGGAAGCGCGCGCGGCCTTCGCGCAGCATCGGTTCGGAAAAATCGAGCCCCGTCGTCCAAGCCCAGAGCGTTATGGCCTCGGCCCCCGCGAAGCCGGGTCCGCAACATAAATCGAGCACGTCCATGCCCGCGCCCACGTCCGCTGCATCTAACAGGCGCGGAATGAATGGCCGCGTCGCGGGGGCGAAGGCGGTTTCACAGGCGGGCGCGGCGCGGTCGAAACCGCGGCGTTCGAAGGCGCGGATCTGCTCGGGGTCGAACGCCATCGTCAGTAAGTCCGGAAGATGCGCGCGATTTCGTCCGGCTCCCGGGTTTGCGTCAGCGCCAGCGATAGCAGAATGCGTGCCTTCTGCGGGTTGAGATTGTCGGCGATCAGAATGCCGGCTTCGCGCAGGCGGGAACTTTGAAATGTCCGGCCGGAGCCCGCGCGGGTCGATTGCACCGCGACGACGCCTTGTTCGACGGCCTGTTTCAGCGCGGCGGCCTCGCCCGGGGCGGAAAAACCCGGCGCGAACCCGGCGGAGACAATCCCGCGCGCGCCCGCCGCGACGAAGGCGCGCACCGCCGTGCCGTCGGCGCCCGTATGGGAATACGCAATATCGACACGCGGGAATTTTTCAATACCGGAAATATCGAATTCGGTGTCCGGGGCGCGGCGGCGCAAGGGCTGGCGGTAGAACACCACCGCGTCGCCATCGGCATGGCCCAGAACGCCGAAATCGGGGGTGCGAAATGTTTGCATCCGCAAGGTCGAGGTTTTCGTGACCTCGCGGGCCGCGTGGATTTCGTCGTTCAAGACCGCCAGCACACCCATGCTGCGGGCCTCCGGCGACGCCGCGACGCGGATCGCGTTGACCAGGTTCATGCCCGCGTCGCTCGACAGCGCGCTGGACGGGCGTTGCGCGCCCACCAGCACGACGGGAATGGAAATTTTCAATGTCAGATTGAGGAAATACGCGGTTTCCTCCAGCGTCGCGGTGCCGTGCCCGATGACGATGCCCGCGAGGTCCGGGCGATCCGCGGCCAGCGTATGGCAAAGCCCATGCAGCGCCTTCCAGTCGGCGAAATCGATCGCGGTGCTGGGAATGTTCCGGTATTTCACGGGTATCACGTCCGCGACCATGCCGGCGACGGGCCATTTCGCGAGAATGTCGGCGGCGTGCATCACATGCCCCGCGGCGCCATAATCCTGCAGGTCCAACGGCCCGCGGCCCAAAGAGGCGATGGTGCCGCCGGTGCCGATGAACGCGATTTTTGGAAGTACCATGCTTAACTCCTGTGCCGGCGCCGGCGGGTTGGTCTGTGCCGGCGGCGGCTGTTCGATCGCTGCCGCCAGCGCCGGTTTGACCCCCGCTGGCGGCGCCGGGTTGGTCTGTACCGGCGGCGGCTATGTGGCCTCTGTACTGGGCGGCGATTCAACCACTGCCAGCGGCGGCCGTTTGGCGTGGAAATCGGTATCGCGCTGATAGGCGTCGGCGATTTTCAGAATGCGTGCCTCGGCGAAGGGGCGGCCCGCGATTTGCAGGCCGATCGGGCATCCATTCGGATCGAAGCCGCAGGGAACGGAGACCGCCGGTAAGCCGAGATAATTGAACGGCCGGGTATTGGCGGACACGGCCATGAACCGCGTCTCCGTCCCCGGCGGCCCCCGGTCGATGTCGGTTTCGGCGAGAGCCGGCAGGCAGGTCGCGATCGTCGGCGTGACCAGGACGTCGACCTGGGAAAACACCTCCGCCGCGAATGCCCTCAGGATCGGCCCGCGGCGGCTGAGCGATTCGACATAGTACGGCGCCGGGATGGCATAGCCGGGATACATCCGCCCGCTGATATGCGCGCCGTAGGCCTGCGGATCGGTGCGCATCCACTCCGCGTGGATCGCCGCCGCCTCGACCCGCGAGACGATGCTGCCGTATGCCGCGACGGCGTCCATCAGCGGCAGGGTCAGGCGGGTCACGATCGCGCCACGGGCTGTGAAAACCGCCAGCGCGGCCTCGATTGCGGCGACGACGGGGGCATCGGCGCCGTCGAAGAAGACGTTCTGGGGCACGCCGATCCGGACACCGCGGATGTCGCCGGACAGAAATGCCTCGTAATCCGGCACCGGCTCGCGCGCGCTGGTTGGATCGCGGGGATCGTAGCCCGCGATGACCGTCATGACGCGAGCGCAATCGCGGGCGGTGCGGGTCAGCGGGCCGACGTTGTCGTGCGAGAAAGACAGCGGCATGACGCCATGGCGCGACACTCGCGTCTGTGTCGGCTTGATGCCGGTCACCCCGTTGGCCGACGCCGGAAGCCGGATCGATCCGCCGGTATCCGAACCCAGCGCCATGTAATTGAACCGCGCCGCCACCGACGCGCCCGAGCCCGACGACGATCCGCCCGTAATATAAGGCGGGTTCCAGGGATTGTGGCAGTCGCCAAACGTCTTGTTATGGCCGGTGGGGTTCTGCGCGAACTCTGCCATGTTCAGGCCGCCGAAGACATACGCGCCCGCGCTGGCCAGGCGGTCGATGACCGTCGCGGTGATCGTGGGCCGCCAGTCGCGGCGCAGCGCCGAGCCGCAGGTGCTGCGTTTGCCCGCCTGATAATACATGTCCTTGTGCATCATGGGCACGCCGTGCAGCACGCCCAACGGCGCCTTGTTCCGCACGGCTGCGTCGGCGGCATGGGCCGCTTCCATCGCGCCGTCCCGGTCCGTCCAGATTGTCGCGTTCAGAACCGGGTTCGCGGCCTCCATCGCCGTCCAGCAGGCGTCCAGTAGGTCGACGGACCTGACCTGGCCAGAGCGGACGGCGTCGGCGGCCTCGGTCATCGAGAGATCGGCGAGGTTGCTCATGCCGCTGGCTCCTTTGCCGCCTGAAGCGCGGCTTCGAAGCTGGCGGGCTCGTCCTCGAACGCCAAAGTGCCGCGCAGTTTTTCGAAGGCGGCAATGGTGGTGGCAAGATCGGCGGCGAGGCGCCGTCCGGGATCGTTCGGCGCGGATATGCCGTGCCATGTCTGGATCGCCGCCTCGGTTTGCGCCAGGAATGTGCTCATCTCAGCCTCTCTTGGGGGTGAACGCGCGGGAGTATGACACCCCGCTTTGGATCGGGCCACCGGTCCGGAGGCAGGGGCTCGGGGCGATCGGGCGGGGGAAGGCAAGCATTGGGGCGCTGCCCCAAGCCCCGTGAGGGCGCTGCCCTTCGATCCCGCCAAGGCAGGGCCTTGGATGCCATTTATTTGGGGGATGAATGAGGGAGGGCCTACTGGGACGTTGCAACGTCATGGATGGCCCTCCCTCATTCATCCCCCAACGAACCGCGGTCCAGGGACCGTGTCCCTGGTGGGGTCGAGGGGCAAAGCCCCCGTGGGGTCTGGGGCAAAGCCCCAATGCTTGGCTTCCCTCGCCCGATCGCCCCGTCCGCCTGTCCAGGATCAGCGCCGGACCCAGGCGTTGGCGGTGGCGGTGACGTTGCCGCCCAACCAAGGGTAGCGGAACGGGCCGGCGGGTCCGCCATCGACGCGTTCCGGGAAGCGCAGCCGGTAGAAGGCCAGCCAGCCCAGAAGGCCGCCCTTTGGCACGTCGACAGAGGGTTCGCGGGCCAGGGCGGCGAACGCTTTTGGATCGCGCAGTCCGGACAGCACGCGTGCGGCCAGGCGGTGGATGGCGCCGTTGTCCAGCGCGTACCAGTCCTCGCCCCGCAGCGCGGCGAGTTCTGCGGCCATGACCAGCGGCGCCAGGGCGTAGGCGTGATATTCCAGCGCCTTCTGGCGGCGCGCGAGTTCCATTGGCAGGGTGCCATCCGGCCGGATATCGCTGAGTCCGGCGAGGTAGGCGCGTTTGGAAAACGCGATGTGGCGGGCGGTACCGGTCGCGGTGCCGGCGGCGCCTGCGGCGTAGCCGGCCCAATATACATGGTTGTTGCGCTTTTCGGGCCAGCCCTGATCGGCGACCACGCGATCCGCCAGCGTGTCGAACCAGGCGTCGATGGACGCGCGGTCGGCGGGATCGGCGGCGGCGCGGATTTTCAGGTAGCCAACGGCCATGCCGGCGGTCCGCCATTTCCGCTCGACCTCGGCCTGGCGGCTGCTCATGTGCCCCATCATCGCCCCGCCGCGCGCCCAGATGGCGAGCCAGCGCGTGGCGCAGACGGCGCTGTCGCGATCGCCGGCCATGCCCTTGTCGGCCATCGCCAGGATGGCGGTCAGGGTCGCATCCAGCGTGGCGAGGGCGTTTTTGTTGCGCGCGATGATCGCCTTGTCGGCGATTGAACTGGCGGTATCGACGTAAAACCGGTCCGCGATGATGTCCAGCACCGGCGCCGGCGGGTCCTCGCACGCCCCTTGGGCTGCGCCCGCCTGGGCCGCTCCTCCTTGGGCCGCCCCCCCTTGGGCCGCCCCCCCTTGGGCCGGCAGCGCGCCGATGCAGAGTAATCCCGAGAGCGGCAGGATCGCCAGGCGTAGGCGGCGCAGTCGGGATGAACGCTGCCGGGTGCCTGTTGTCGCCCCCCCGGCCATCACGCCCCCAGCCGTCGCGCACCCAGCCGTCGCCCCCCCGGCCATCACGCCCCCAGCCGTCGCGCACCCAGCCGTCGCGCCCCCGGTCATTGTGCCCCTGGTCATCGCGCCCTCGTTTCGCGCGGCGCGCCGGTACCGCCGCCGCGCGCGATTTTTCCGTGAGGCGTCGTACGAAGGCCGGTTTTACGCGATCCGGACGGCCGTCGCCGGCATCCCCACGAAGCATTTGACAGCACGAGCATGGCGGGAACCTAGCGCCCGGTGGCGATCCGGGAAAGGCCAATCGTCGGCGGTGGCCAAGGGGAGCCGGATGGGAGGCCGGAAACGAGGCCCGGCGGGCCGGCGCGCGGGCCGCAGCTTGTGCGTCATTGCGGCCCCGCGCCTCGACCTGTGTTTATCCGGGCGCATCTTTTCGTGACAACAACGTGATATCCCCGATCGATCCGGCGCGATCAAACACACTGTGGGCAAACCTGTGGATAATATCGCCTGGCCGGTTGCATTCCGACTCGCGATGCAAGTTTTTTTTCGCTCTGGACTCGATATTTCTCGTTTACCCCCTTCCATGGCGTGTGGATAACCTGATACATACACCAATAGGTTGTATATCATTTATTAACCAACCACCGGGGGGAGCATGAAAGATCGTTTGCTGCTCGACACCATGGTCAAGGAAAGCCTGAAGCGTTGGCCTCAGCGCCCACCTGGACTCAAACCGCGCCGCGGCAAGGAAAGCTGGCTACGCGGCCGTCCTTCCGAAGATACCGGCGTGAGTAACCCGTTTCTGAAACTTCCGGGCAGCACGAAACTGCGTACTTTGCCAGACGGGCTCTGGCTGAATTTCGGCGGGTCGTTCGAAGAGCCGTACGTCGATATTTTTGCCATCGAGGCGTGCAGCACATTGCAAAATCTGCTGGATAAACGTTCTCGTTTCGCACCGAGCACGCATTCGTTACTGGCTGTCTGTCCGGTACCGTGGCTGCTGGCACCGGTCGCGGCGGCCGAGCCGATGGCGCGCTGGCGGGCGACGCGGGTATTTCGCGAGGAACCCACTGTGCCGGCCGCGATCCCGGTGCGGGAAATGCGCGTCTTGTATGGGTTGAAAGACCATCATTACGCGGGGTTCGCGCGGCATCAGTTGCCGCATGCGCATGAATTCTTCGTGCCGATGAAAACGTTGACGGAGCGGAACAGCGAAGACAATCCCCGGCTGCGGGCTTTGCTGGAGCGTGCGTCGGTGTCGGCGAATTTTTATAACATGGCGGAATGAATCGCGGCGGGGACATTGCCGGCCGGGTGCCCCCGCCGCGATTGATACCGCCAGCCTAACGAAACGCCGCCGGCCCAGGGGGGACCGGCGGCGTGTGGTGCAGAGGCGCGGAGGGTGGTTGTAGGATCAGGCTTCGGGCGCCATCGGTTCGAACGGCAGCTCCCGGTCGCCCGGATGGTGCGAGGCATCGCCTGCGTAGATATCGCGATCCTTCGTTTCCGGCACGAACAGCGCGCCGATCACGACAGTCACGCCGGCGATCGCGATCGGATACCAAAGCCCGAAATAGATGCTGCCGTTCTGGGCGTTCATCGCCAGCACCGTCGCGGGCAACAGGCCGCCGAACCAGCCATTGCCGATATGATAGGGCAACGACATAGAGGTGTAGCGGATGCGGGTCGGGAACAATTCCACCAGCGCGGCGGCGATCGGGCCATAGACCCAGGTGACGTAGACGATCATCAGCGTCAGCAGGGCGATGGCTTGCAGTGCCCGGCCGTTGGAGATGGCGTCCATCATGCCGCTGACTTTGAGGATGTTCTTATCGTTGGCGGCAGGATAACCGGCGGCAATCGCCGCCTTGCCGACGTCGCCCGCGAACTTCGCCAGCTTGGCGCCGAACTTCTTGCCGTCCGCATCATCCGTCACGGGAGCAAGCTCGTAGGGCACATCCGCCCCGCCGACGGTAAGTGTCGTCTTCGCACCGGCCGTCGGCACGAGCGTATACTTGACCGAG
>JAYWAX010000736.1:0-2780 GCA_043782125.1 Acetobacteraceae bacterium
CTGTCTCGGCGCTCAGCAAGGCCCCGAACGCGGCGGCGGTATCGTCTTTCAGAAGATAGATACGGCCAAGGTTCGCGTAAGCCTCACCCGAGCCGGGCGAATGCGCGAGACCGCGAGTCAGCAGGTCCTCGGCTGCCGCTGCTTCGGCGTCATAACGCCGGACCGAGCCGCTGGCCGCGATTCCGCGCAACAGCGTATCGTTCCATTCATAACGGACATAGCGGTTCAGCCATGCTTCGTAGGTGAGAGGTTCGCCGGTGCAGGTGCGGTAGCGTGTGTCCGGACCGACGAACCGCAGGCCGAAATGACCGGCGACCGAGGGGTGAATCGGATGGTCGATCAGCGGCACCGGCGTCCGCCACAATGCGTTGAGGGCCAGATCGATTTCCGATACGGGGATGCCCAGGCGTTCGTAAATCCCTCTGGCGAGGTGCGCGAACAGCGGGAGTTCGATGTTCGCGGGCGCCATGAACAGCTTCCGCGTGGTCAGTTGGCTTTCCAGGACCCGCGTCATATCGAATCCGGTGCGCGCGTCCCGCTGTTTGGCGCGATCGATGTGCAGCTCGTAAAATCTGTCGAGATCGATGGTTTTCGCAATGTCGAGATCCAGATACGCCTTGACGATGTCGTCTGGCGGAACCCCTTGTTGGATTTTCCGGTTCAACCAGCGGTTGCCGAATTCGTGACCGTAAGGCCCGTCCCCAAAATATGGCAGGGGTGTGTTCCGGATATGGGGTTCGCCCGCGTGCGGCCAAAGAAATACTCCGGTCACATTCGGATATTGGATGACCGGCGCCTTGCTCCCCGATATTTCGAAGCCCGTGGGATGTTCCGAGTCAATCGCCTGCGCGACGATCGTGTCCGCGGCGAGCAGAAGTTCCTTCGCGCGCGCGCCGAATGGTTCGTAACTGACCAAAAATTCGGTGGTATCTCCGGTGAGTTCCCCGAACGATTGTTGGTAGAATTCCTGCAGGCGGCGGCCCTGGCAGTTGCCGATGAAGACGAGCTTGCGCATGGGTCAGGCCTGTCCCTTTCCAGTGGTGTTCAGGCACGTCCCTGGTGCGCGGCGGATTTCAGCCGGATTGCCGCATGTCCGGCGTTGGTGCCCGGCCCATCGCGATGCCCGCGAAGAGCAGGTTGCTGGCAAGGGCACCAGCCGGCAGCGACGGGTCAACCTGAAAGTCATGCGTGAAGACGAATCCGATGGTGGTGGCAGGCGCGCGGGCGAGGGCAAATCCAGGCACGATTATGGCTGAATCGCCGTCTGCCGTCACCATGAGATCGCCGATCGGAACGCCATTGACCGTCGTGAAGACACGGCACGGCAAATGCGGGCTCTGTCCCGGCGCGACCGAGAGGCGAAGTTCCATGTCGCCGTCCGTCACCGGGCGCGGAAACCGGAGCCGGCTTTCGGCGCCCAAGGGAAAACGCCCAGATGCGCTGCCGATCGCGACGATGCCAGACCAGCCAGACAGGAGGTACCGCGTGGCCCCGGTTTCCTCGCCAAGGGGAATTGCGATCTCGGCGCGTCCGGCGAAATACCGGATCGCGGACCCGATCGTCGCACGGGCGCGGACAATTTCGCGCGTATGGGTCAGTTTCTGGGCCAGCGCCAGGCCGTTTTCGCCAATACGTTGCGCCAGCGTGTCGTGCGCCCGGAGCCATGCGATCTTGTCGATCAGATCGCCCATTTCGGCTGCGACGGGGACATGGTTATGCCAGGGGATCAGATCGTCGTAGAACCATTGCCGGTAATCGAGCGGCGAACGAACCTTCAGAACCGGGCTTCCGGTCAGCAGTTTCTGAAACAACGCCATCCAGGCATTGGTGTTTCCGTCGATGTCGATTTGATACTTGTAACGCATGAAATCCACGGGTTGGGCGAAATCCCCCAGCAACCCGGCGTCCGCGATGCCGCGTTGTGTCTCTGGGTCGCGACCCGCGAGGCTGGTGAGCGCGGCGTCGATCGTTCTTGCATCGGCTTGCGCGCGGGCGATCGCGCACAGCCGCACGCGCGGCAGGGCGCGCCAGTCCGATGTGAGCTGTCCAGTGCAGGCGCCGCGCCAGAACGCCACGGGATGGCGGTCGGCCCAGGGGATACGCGCGGCGTCGAAGCTGTCTCGCATCGCGGCGTATCCGCGACTGGAAAGATAAATCGGGTCCGGAACCAAAAAATATCCTCGCCGGTATTCGCACGGCGCGAGACCTTGTGCTTCGCCCCCATCGCCGACGGAGACGGTGACACTGCCACGCTCCGCGTCCGGCGACAAAGTATAATCGTGGAACAAGGACAGCATGCGTGTCCAGCCCAGCATTAAAGCCCACGATGAGTCGCGGGAGAGCATCCAGGCATTGAAATGAAATCTGGATTTCCCGTCAGAATCGAGCTCCCAACGAACGGTTTGGCCCGGTGGCATATTAGTGTCGAAGCAAACCGATGCGCACCACTCGGTGCCGAATCGTTCGCTCAGCATCCGCGGCGCGAGGTCCCACTGACCCGCCAGGATAGAAACGATCAGAATGCTTTCGAACGTGATATCGTCATGCGGGTAAAGGTGATGGAAATTGTCTATATATTCCGAGATCCGGGCGCGCGCCGCAGCGTGATTGCCGGCCAGCGCGTTGAGCAGAATGATGGCGCAACTGAAAAGGCGGGCGTCCTTCGCGTCCTCTCCCGCCATAACCGACAGTTCCTGGATTTGTCCGGCAGACCAGGCGGGCAGCATCGAGACCGCGAATTGTCCGGCTGTCAGCCGTTCGCCACGCGATACCGCGCCGGC
>JAYWAX010000737.1:0-2779 GCA_043782125.1 Acetobacteraceae bacterium
GGCTCTGCCCCAAACCCCGCGAGGGCGCTGCCCTTCGAACCCGCCAAGGCTGGGCCTTGGATACCATTACTTAGGCGATATGAGAAGGGAGGCCTACACTGACGTTGACACGCCGAGGATGGCCCCCCTTCTCATATCGCCTAACCGATCGCGGTCCAGGGGCGGAGGCCCTGGTGGGTTCGAAGGGCAAAGCCCTCGTGGGGTCCGGGGCAAAGCCCCGGCGTCTCCCCCATTCCGGCGCCCACCCCAGGATACCCTCTTCAGACCTCGAGCCACTCCTGGCGGACGGAGGCATCGGCGTTGAGGGCGGCGGGGGTGCCTTCGAAGACGATACGGCCGTGTCCCATGACGTAGAGGCGATGGGAGATTTTCAGGGCGATCGTCAGTTTTTGTTCGACGAGCAGGATGGACACGCCGCGGCTGGCGATTTCGGCCAGCAGGACCCCGACCTGTTCGACCAGAAGCGGGGCCAGTCCTTCGGTGGGTTCGTCGATAAGGACCAGGTCCGGGTCGCCCATCAGCGTGCGGCACATGGTCAGCATTTGCTGTTCGCCGCCGGACAGGACTCCGGCCGCATTGTTTTGCCGCGCGGCCAGGTTGGGGAACAGGCGGAAGACGTCGTCGAACGTCCAGCGCCCGAATTTCCCCGCACGTTTCAGCCCGAGTTCCAGGTTTTGCCGCACGCTGAGTGTTGGAAACACCTGGCGGTCTTCGGGAACATAGCCGATTCCCGCCCGCGCGATCAGATCGCTGCGCATTCCCGCGATGTTCTTGCCGCGGAACAGCACCTCGCCTTGCGGTTCGACCAGGCCCATGATCGCTTTGCAGGTCGTGGAGCGCCCGACGCCGTTGCGCCCCAAAAGGCTGACGATTTCGCCGTCGTTCACCTGTAGATCGACCCCGTGAAGGATGTGGCTTTGCCCGTAATAGGCATGGAGGCCGCGGACATCGAGCATCATTCCTCCAGCGCTCCCAGATAGGCTTCCTGCACGGCGCGGCTGGCGCGGACATCCGCGGGCGGGCCGGAGGCGATGACCTGGCCGTAGACCAGCACCGTGATGGTATCGGCGAGGTCGAACACCACTTTCATGTCGTGTTCCACCATAAGCAGAGTTTTGCCTGCAGTGACCCGGCGGATCAGCGCCATGGCATGGTCGGTTTCGCTGTTGTTCATGCCCGCGGTCGGCTCGTCGAGCAGGATGACCGATGCACCGCCCGCAATGGTCATGCCAATTTCCAGCGCGCGTTGTTCCGCGTAGGACAGCAGGCCCGCGCGCATGTCGCGCCGCGTCTCCAGGTTGAGATCGACGAGCAGGAATTCGGCAGCGTCGTTCAGCTCTTTTTGCCGCCATAACGGCGCCCAGAACGAATATTTATAACCGCGGCTCCACAGTAAAGCGCAGCGCAGGTTTTCGAATACCGACATTTTCGGGAAAATGGAGGTGATCTGAAAGCTGCGCGACAGGCCCATGCGGTTGATTTTATGCGGCGGCAAATTGTCGATGCGTTCGCCGTTGAGCAGGATTTCGCCGGAGGTGATCGGGAAACGGCCGCTGACCAGGTTGAAGCAGGTCGTTTTACCCGCGCCATTCGGTCCGATGATGCAATGACGCTCGCCGGGCGCGATATCCAGCGACACGCCGCGAATGATCTCGGTGGCACCGAAGTTTTTGCGAATGTCGCGCAGGCTGAGGGCGGGCGCTGTCATTGCCGGATATCCCTGGGCTTTAGATCCGCAGTCAGGTCTTCCCAGATCCGGTGGAAGGCCTTGGATTCGAACCGCAACCACGCGCCGCCGAAGACCAGGCAGCCGGTGGAGATGGCCCATGGCACGGCGGAATGCACGTCGATGGCGCTGCCGAAAAGGACGAGTTTCTTGCCTTGCGCGGCGCCGATGGTCAGGAACGACAGCAGCTCCACCAGTCCGACAAAGCCAAGCAGCACCGCCAGCGCGCAGGGGATCAGGCGCAGATAGGGCACGGCGAGGCGCCGCAGCCGTCCGCCCGCCCTCAGCGGTCCGTGCGCCATGACGATTCCGGCGAGGCCTTCGGGCGCAAAGATGACCATGGCGATGAACATGACGCCGACATAGACCAGCCAGGAGTTCGACAGCAGGCTGACGCCGCTTTGCAGCACGGTGATCAGCACAGCGCCGAGTACCGGGCCGGCGAAGACGGCGGTCCCGCCGATATAGGCCATCAGCAACGCGTTCGCCGATAAAGGTCCGGCGAGGGCGTCGAATGTCACGATTTCATACGTGATGGCATAGAGCCCGCCGCCGATACCCGCGAACAGGCCGGACAGCGCGAATTGCAAAAAGCGTACGATACGTGGATCGTACCCCATGAACTGAGCGCGTTCGAAATTGTCGCGGGTGGCGTTGGCCATGCGCCCCAGGGGCGTTTGGGTCAAATACAGCATCGCGGCCGTGGCGATCAGCGTCCAGGCGAGGATCAGATAATAAACCTGGATGCCCGAGGAATAACCAAGGCCGAACAGGCTGCGTTCGATCATGCGGTTGGTGGTGACGCCGCCCTCGCCGCCGAAGAAATGATGGAACATCAGGGCGGCGGTGGTCAGCAGCTCGCCAATGCCCAGAGTAATCATGGCGAAGGCGGTGGCGCGTTGTTTGGTGGCCATGTAGCCGAAGACGATGGCCAGACCGAGACCCGCGATTCCGGCGGCCAGCGGCACCAGTTCCATCGGCAACGGAATGGCGCCGTCGCCGATCGATGTCAGCAGATGGATGGCGGTATAACCGCCCATGCCGAAGAAGCTG
>JAYWAX010000738.1:0-7692 GCA_043782125.1 Acetobacteraceae bacterium
GCATTCCGGTCGCGGCGGGGGTGCTTTATCCGGCCTTCGGTTTGTTGCTGAGTCCGATTGTCGCCGCGTTGGCGATGGCATTGAGTTCTGTGTCTGTCATCGGCAATGCGCTGCGTCTGCGCGCGATGACACTGTAACGGCAGCGGGCATCGAACAAACGCCCGGACCGAACAGACGCGGCACGCGACAGCCGCGTTGCCAGAAGACACGGTCATTCTGTAACGTTCGGCCCCGGGCCGCCTGCATGGCCATTCATCATGGAAAAATCGCCTGAAACGGCGAGGTATTTCGCCAATCGGGGGACGTGTCGCGGTGGTCAACGAGTTCAAGGGACGGCGGGAAGACGCGCGGCTGTTAACCGGACAAGGCCGCTACACCGCCGACTGGTCTCAGCCTGGGCAGGCGCACGCGGCGTTCCTGCGTGCCGATCATGCCCATGCGGATATTCGTTCGATCGATCTCGACGCCGCGAGGGCCGCGCCGGGGGTGCTCGCGGTGCTGACCGGGCCTGACGCGGTGGCCGCCGGATTCGACCGCGGCGCCGCCCGGATGCTGGTGAACCGTCACGGCGACTCATTGCTGGTTCCGCCCAGGCCGGCCCTGGCGGTGGGTCGCGTGCGCTTCGTTGGCGAACCGGTGGCGCTGGTGGTCGCCGAAACCGCGCACCAGGCGCAGGACGGCGTCGAGCGCATCGCCGTGCGTTACGATCCGCTGCCATGTGTCGTGGACGCCGCCGCCGCGCTCGCGCCGGGTGCGCCGGACATCCACGCCTCGGTTCCCGGCAATCTGTGCTTCGATTTCGATTATGGCGATGCGGCTGCGACAGACGCCGCCTTCGCCGCCGCCGCGCATGTCGTCCAGCTCACGCTGACCAGCCCCCGCGTCGTGGGCAATCCGATGGAGCCGAAAGCCGCGCTCGCGCGATGGGACGGCGATACGCTGGATTTATGGACCAGCACCCAGGGCATGACCGCCTTCCGCGACAGCTTCGCCGAGCAAAGCGGCCTGCCGCCAGAGCGTATCCGGATCCGCGCCAAGGATGTCGGCGGCGGGTTCGGGATACGCGGCCCAGCGTATCCGGAGCATATGGCGGTGGCGCTGGCGGCAAGGGCGATTGGGCGTCCGGTGAAATGGGTGGCGTCGCGCGGCGAAACCTTCCTGTCCGATTACCACGGCCGCGGTCTGATCCTGACCGGCGCGCTGGCGCTGGACGCGGAGGGCAGGTTCCTGGCCCTGCGGCACGCCTGGATCGGCGACCAGGGCGCGCATCCCGTCGCAACCGGACCGGCGATCAACACCGGCAACGCGGCCAGCATGTCCACCGGTTGTTATCGTATTCCCGCCGTTTACGGGCGTCATCGGCTGGCGGTGACCAACACGGTGCCGATCACCGCCTATCGTGGCGCCGGCCGGCCCGACATGGCCTATATCGTCGAGCGGCTGGTGGACGAGGCGGCGCGCCAGACTGGTCTGGATCGGGTGGAGTTGCGCCGCCGCAATCTGATCCCGCGCGATGGCTTTCCGCATCTTCCTCCGACCGGGCTGAACGGCTCGGCCTATGACAGCGGCGACTATGCGGCCGCGTTGGATCGGGCGCTGGCGGAGTCCGGCTGGACCGGCTTTCCGGCCCGGCGCGCCGAAGCCGCCTCGCGCGGACGGTTACGCGGCATCGGCTGCGCGGTGTTCGTGGAGCCATCGGGCGGCGTGGTGCCGAAGGACGAGGTCGCCATCACCTTCGACGCAGACGGCGCGGTGGTCTTGCACACCGTCGTCACGTCGAACGGCCAGGGTCACGAGACGCTGTATCCGGAGATCGTCGCCAAGGTTCTGCAAATCGATCCGCTGCGCGTGCGGCTGTCGGCGGGCGATCCGGAGGGACCGGTGCTGGTGGGCGGGGGCGCGTTTGCGTCTCGCTCGATGATGTCGCACGGGGCCGCCAGCCTTGTCGCGGCGGGGGCGGTCGTCGAAAAGGGCTTTGTTTTGGCGTCCGCGACCCTGGAAGCGGCGCGCGCGGATATCGTGTTCGCCGATGGAGTCTACCGGATCGCGGGCACCGATCGCGCGGTCGATCTGATCGCGCTGGCGGCAGGCGGGGCGTTGGACACCACGGCGGAACTCGTCGCGCGGCAGGCCTTTCCATCGGGCGCCCATGTGGCGGAAGTCGAGATCGATCCCGCGACGGGCGCGACGGAGATCGCGCGTTACACCGCGATCGACGACTGCGGCGTTGTGATGAACGAAACCCTGCTGCACGCGCAGATTCTCGGCGGCCTGTATCAGGGACTGGGCCAGGTGTTCGGCGAAATCTGTGTCCATGACACCGACGGGCAGTTGGTCACCGGATCGTTCATGGATTACCCGATGCCGCGCGCGGACCTGCTGACGGTGTTCTCGATTGGCGATTCCTGCGTGCCGTCGCCCAACAATCCTCTGGGGGTTAAAGGCGCGGGCGAGGCGGGGACGACCGGCGCGCTGCCGGCGGCAATGAACGCAATGCTGGACGCGCTGCGCCCAGAGGGTGTGACGGCGCTGGACATGCCGGCGTCGGCGGCGCGGGTTTGGCAAGCGTTGCACCGCGTTGGCGCCGGGACGGTGTAGAAGGGGTCGCGGGCCTGGGGACTAGGTTCGTTTCGCCGGCGCCTGTGCGCGCCGTTCGACGGCTTGCCGGTTCAGGACTCGATCCCGGCGTCGCGCTCTGCGTGGCGTCCCAGAATGGCGAAATCCTTGTCCTGTTCGCCCCGCGCGATCGCCGACAGAAACCGGTCCCGCACCACCGAACCGAACGGCAGGGGCACCGCGAGTTGTTCGCCCGCCTGCAATAAAAGCCGCGTGTCCTTCGCGGCGAGCCCGACCGTCACGCCCGGCGGGTCGAACACCCCATCCACGATCAGCTTGCCGTAATTGCGATGCACCGGCGCGTTGAAGAAACTCCCGGTCAGGACCTCCAGCATCGCCGCCCGGTCCACGCCGGCCTTTCCGGCCAGCGCGAAGACCTCGCCAAACTGCTCGATGGTTGAGAAAATCAGGAAATTGCAGCACAGCTTGACGGTATTCGCCTGCATTGGCCGCGCGCCGACGACGAACACGTGCTGGCCGATCGCGTCGAACAGCGGTTGCGCCCGCGCGATCGCCGCCGCCTCCCCTGCCGCCATGATAAACAACTGGCCGGCCTCGGCCGCGGGCGGGCGGCCCAATACGGGCGCGCTGATATAGTGCTGGCCTGCGGCCCGATGCGCCGCGTCCAACCGGTCCGCGAGCGCGATTGAGATCGTGCCCGCGACGATGTGCAGCCCGCCCGCCGGCAAGCCCGCGAGGACGCCGCCGGGACCGAAGGCCACCGCGTCAGTCGCCGGGTCGTCCGATACGATCGTCAGCACGGTTCCCGCGCGTTCCGCCGCGTCCGCCGGGCTGCTCGCAATGGTTGCCCCCGCGGCGGCAAGGGCTTCGGCGCGCGCGGCGGTGCGGTTGAAAACGGTCACCTCGTGGCCCGCGGCGAGCAGGCGTCCCGCCATCGCGCGTCCCATCGGCCCCAGCCCTATGACCGCGATCCGCATGTTGTCTCTCCTGTTGGAAGGTGCGGGGCGCCGGTGGTGGGTGGCTATTCGGCGGCGGCCATCATTTTGAGTTCCTCAGCCACCGACAGGATCGGCAACCCCTCGATGGCGCGCGATTCCCGGCCATCGACCCCCACCAGCTTTTCGCCAACCAGCGTGATCCGGTAAAGCTGGCGGTCGAAATCCGACTGGAAAATGTCGCGCGGCGCCAGATGCGCGGTGGATCGATTGTCCCAGAACGCGATGTCGCCCGGATTCCATTTGAAGCGCACCGTGTATTCGGGACGGGTGACGTGTTCCCACAGAATTTCCAGAATTTTCGCGCTTTCCCTTGGTGCCAGCCCGACGATCGACTTCAGGAAGGAGGGGCTGGCGAACAACACACGCTCCCCGGTTTCGGCATGAACGGTCACCAGAGGATGTTCGCTGCGCAACCGGCGGCGTTTAACACGCTCGTCATAACTCCCGCCTTTACCGTCGCCGCGCGGTTCGAACGCGTGAATTCCGTTCAGCCCATCGACGAAGCCGCGCATCGTGTCCGACAGGCCGGCATAGGCGGCAGCGAGGTTCGTCCAGAACGTATCGCCGCCATAGGGCGGGATCGTCACGCCGCGTAGGATGGACGCGCAGGGCGGGTTCACCGCCGCGGTCACGTCCGTGTGCCAGCCGAACCAGGGCGTGACCATCATCGCGTCGTATTTTTCATTGGCGGTCCGGGTCTTGGCGACGGAGTAGATTTCCGGGTGGCCCTCCACATGGCCGAACACCGCGTGTCCGATCGTCGGTTCCCCGAACTGGCGCGCCATCGCCACATGCTGGGCGTGATCCAGATTTTGTCCGCGGAAGAAAACGACTTTCCACTTCAGGAACGCGGCGCGCACGTCGTGCAACTGCTGTTCCGGCAAAGGTTTGGATAAATCGACGCCGCGAATTTCCGCGCCGATGTGAAGGGTCAGCGGAACGACCTCGATGGTATCCGGCGGTCCGTTTCCGCCGGTCTGTTCCGGCGCAGCAGCGGTCTGTTGAAGCGAAGCGGCCATGTTCGTTTCTCCCCTATCGGCGTGAGCGGGACACACGCCGCGGCCGCTGTCAATGTTGCCCCGCTGCCTCGGCTCGCGTCGTCCGTCCATGGCGTCGTCCCGAGGACACCCGGTCGAGATTGGCGCGGCTACCGGAACGCGAATTCCTTGTAGCCGCCTTTGGCGACCTCATCGGTCGTTCGCCGGAAATGCGCGCCATTGCCGTTATACCCCAGCACCCGGCGCACGTTCCGGCCATCGACGTTGCGGTTCACGCCGGTCTGCCAGGAATCGACTTTCGACGACAGCAGGGCCTCACCCGCCTGGATCACGATCTGGGTCCATTCATCGACTTTGGCAGGCAATGTCTCGACATGCGTAAATTTGTTGTCGAGCATGAATTTCAGCATGCCTGCCTGGAATTCGACGCTGTGCGAAATCGCCTGCGGGATGTTACCGCGCGCGGTGTGCGGTCCCAGCACCATCAGCATGTTCGGGAATCCTTCCGCGAGCATTCCGAGATAGGTGCGCGGGCTGTCTGCCCAGGCGTCTTTGAGGCGAAGACCGTTGGTGCCGCGGATATCCATGCGATCGAAAGCGCCGGTCACGCCGTCGAAGCCGGTTGCATAGATCAGGACATCGAATTCGTGTTCCTGCCTCGATGTTTTGATACCTTTCGGCGTGATACACTCGATTGGTTCGTCGCCGATGGTATCGATCAGCGTGACATTGTCGCGATTGTAAGTTTCGAAATACCCGCTTTCCAGCGGCACACGGCGCGTTCCGAAGCCATGATCTTTGGGGATCAGCTTATCGGCGATTTTCGGGTCCGTCACGCGTTGACGGATTTTTTTGGCGATGTAGGCGCTGATGGCGGCGTTGGCGTCCTCGTTGGTCAGGATGTCGCGGAAATTGCCCATCCAGATGCCGAAACCTGGCTCTCCGTAGAGTTTCTCCCAGAAGGCCTCACGCGTTTCGGGCGCGACCTCCAGGGTTCTACGCGGGTCGGCCTGATGGATGAACCAACTGGGCGTTGTCGCGCAATGGGCATAAATTTCCTCGTAACGAGATTTGATTTCCTCCATTTCTTCCTTGCTTATTTTCGAATTATGCAAGGGCGCGGCCCAGTTGGGGCGGCGTTGGAAGACGGTGAGGTGTTTTGCTTGTTTGGCGATTTCGGGGATCGCCTGGATGGCGGTCGCGCCGGTGCCGATGATGCCGACACGCTTGCCGGTGAAGTCCACCGGCGTGTGCGGCCACCGCGCGGGGTGGTAGGCGGGGCCCTGGAAACTGTCGCGGCCGGGAATGGCGGGCAAAGTATGGGCGGACAGGATGCCGATGGCGGTGAAAAGAAACCGCGATTTCGCCTTTTGACCGCTTTCCAGAGTCACGTTCCACTGGTCCGCCGCCGCATCCCAGTGCGCAGCCGCGACGGTGCTACGGAATTGCATGTCGCGGCGCAGGTCGAACTTGTCGGCGACATGGTTCAGATATTCCAGCGTGTCGGGCTGCGGCGAAAAATGCTCCTTCCAGTCCCATTCCTTCATCAGGTCCTTGGAAAAAGAATAACCGTAGGTCCAGCTTTCGGAATCGAAACGGGCGCCGGGATAACGGTTCCAGTACCAGGTGCCGCCGACATTCGTGCCGGCCTCGAAAACGCGCGCCGACAAGCCGAGTTCGCGCAGACGGTAGAGCATGTACATGCCGGAAATTCCGGCGCCGACGACGATCGCGTCATACGTTTCTACCACGGCGCTGTCCGCGCGTTCCGCCAATATCCCGGTATCTGGCACGATATCTTTCCCCTGTTCGAAGCGCGCGCGGCGCCGCCTGCTGTGCGGCCTCGACCGGCCGCGATGTCGCGATGCGCCGCCCGGCGACACGCCCGGATACCCATCGGTACGGGAAACTACCCCGTGAAATGAGTGTTCCGCAAGCCGCCCCCTTTGGGGCGCGGGCGGGGCAATCGCGCGAAGGTAAGTAAAGCACCGGGGCGCTGCCCCAGACCCCGCGAGGGCGCTGCCCTTCGAACCCGCCAAGGCAGGGCCTTGGATGCCATTTTTTGGGGAAGATGAGACAGGGGGCCATACGAGGCGGTTGCAACATCTGAGTAGGCCCCCTGTCTCATCTTCCCCAACCGATCGCGGTCCAGGGACCGTGTCCCTGGTGGGTTCGAAGGGCAAAGCCCTCGTGGGGTTTGGGGCAAAGCCCCAAGGCTTTCCTTCCTCGCCCGATTACCCCCGTCCCGCGGCTTCACGGCGCCCGCCGCGAGGTCTTACACTCCGCGGCGGGGTCTGTCCGGGACAGGCGCCGGAAGAAGGTCAAAGGGGAAACACCATGCGAAAAATCGGGCGTCTTTGGTTCGCGGCTGCTTTGGTATCGATCTGCCAGTTCCTGGCGCCACAGGCGCAGGCCGAGGGCAACGAGGTGCGCATCGTGATGCCCTATGGTCTGGCCTATTTGCCGGTTTATGTCGCGGTCGATCGCGGTCTGATCCAGAAACACGCCACCGCCGCCGGGCTTGGCAACGTCAAGGTGACGATCGTCCACATGGCCAGCGGTCCCGCCAGCAGCGACGTATTGCTCGCGGGCGACGCGGACCTGGCCATGGGGGGGTTTGGCCCAGCGTTCATTCTTTGGGACAAGACGCGGGGAGCGCAGCGGGTGCGTGCCATGACTCCGCTGTCCGGCGGCTCGATTTTGCTGCTGAGCACCGACCCGAAAATCCGCTCCATCCGCGATTTCGGGCCCAACGATCGCATCGCCGTCAGCGCCATCAAAGTCACCGCGCAGGCGATCGCGCTGCAAATGGCCGCCGCCAAGGAATGGGGCTGGGATCAACGGTTCCGGCTCGACACGTTGCTGGTATCCATGTCGAACCCGGACGCGATGGCGATGCTGTTAAGCGGGTCGTCGGAGATCAGAACCCATGCCGCGATCGCGCCCTTCAGCGTCGAGGAAATGGAGTCGGGCAAGGTGCATGTCGTGATGAACTCCGACGATTATCTGGAGCCAGGCACGAGCATCGCGGTCATGTATGCCGGCGCGCGGTTTCACGAAGGGAACCCGAAACTCTACGCCGCCACGGCTGCGGCGATGGAAGAGGCGTTCGATTTCAT
>JAYWAX010000739.1:0-2771 GCA_043782125.1 Acetobacteraceae bacterium
GCGTCGCAGGTGAAAAATCCGGCATCGAAGCCGTCGGGATACCCGGCCTCGGCCAGTAATTGCTTCGCTCTCGCGGTATCGTGGACGGGCTTCGGCATCGGTTTGAAGAATTCGAAGTTCTCCGGGAAGATACTGCCGGTGATGTGGGAAAAACCCAGTGTCACGGCCTGATTGAGGCCGTCGTAATCGATGGCGAAGGCGGCGGCGCGCCTTACGCGGACGTCGTGCCAGGGCGATTTCGGGTCCCATTGATCTGGAAAATACAGCCAGAACGGGGTCGATCCGACGGCGGCGTCGATGGCAAATCCCGGCGTTTTCTGCAGACCGCGCGCGAGTTCGCCGGTGATTTGATACGCGATATCGATCTCCCCGCGACGCAGCGCGGCCAGACGGGTCGACTCGTCGGGGATGCCGGTCAGGACGATGCGCTGGATCGCGGGCGTTTTGCGCCAGAAGCGGTCATCGGCCGCCAGCGTCAGTTCGACGCCCGGGGTGAAGGAGACGAAGCGGTATGGGCCGGCCCCGATGGGGGCTTTGCGAAACCCATCCTCGCCGGCCTTCTCGATATAGGCTTTCGGAACGATCCAGCCCGCGCCAGTGGCGTTACTGTAATACGTCAGGAAATCGGGCCAGGGTTCTTTCAACCGGAAACGAACGATGCCGGGCGCGGGGATTTCGATGTCCGCAACGCGATTCTTCATATCGGTGGCGGCGGTGCCCCGGTAACGGGTGAAACTGAATTTCACGTCCTCGGCGGTGACGGGATCGCCGTTGTGAAAGTGGATATTTTCGCGCAGGACGAAGTCGTAACTCAGGCCGCCGGGCGCAACAGACCAGGATTTCGCGAGGCTGGGGGTGAGCATGCCGCCGGGCATGGCTTTCACCAGGGCGTCGTGCAGGGCGTAAAGGAACAGATATGGGGTGACGATGCCTTCGGTGTCGGCGGGGTCGAACCAGCGCGGGGTCAGCGTGACGTGGACGCCGATGGTCAGTTGCCCTGAGGCTCCTTGTGCCTGGGCCCGGCTGCCGGCGGCGACGAGGGATGTCAGGCCCAGGGCGGCGGAACGGCGGGACACGGGGATCGGGGTATTCGCGATGTTTGGCGGTGTATGGGATTGTTTCATGACGCCTCCCGGCTCGCGCCTGTTCCGGCGCTGTCGGACGACGCTAGCGGACGCCTGGCGCGATGTCACGGGTGGGCTGTAACGCGGTAGCGTTGATGGGAACGGTTCAAAAACGAAAATGGCGGACCGGAAGGAATTCCGGCCCGCCATCGATCGTGAAAACGCCAGACGATCAGAACGTCAGAATCACATCCGCGCCGATGGTGACGGATGTGGTGTCATAGAACTGATAGGCGCGCCGCGCGGGGTTATAGGCGCGGTTGAAAACCGCGTTGCCGCCCAGAGACTGATCGACCCGGATTTCCGGCCGGATCGCCAGGCTGGTGATCGGCTTCGGCACTTCGGGCTTCCAGGTCAGGCCCAGAGTGAGGGAGCCGTAGGTCGCGGCCGGTACGCCGACACCGGTGTTCAGAGGCGCGCCGATGCCTTTTTGCGCGTAGACCGGATCGTAGTTGCCAGGCGCCAGGGCAACGAAGAAGCCGTTGTCGTCGCGGAATACTTCGGCGCGGGCGTTCAGGGTGATCGTGTCCGTCAGCGTATAGGCCAGGTAACCCGCGACGCCGAAGGCATTGGCGGGCGCCGGCCGGCCGCCATATCCGTTCGCGCCGAAGTCGTCGCGCGCCAGTGCCGCTTCGCCGGTCACGGTCAGCTTGTCGTTCGCTTTCCACACCACGACGATATCGTTGTAGTAGCGGTTATAACTGTTGGCGTTCTGCCTGGGCCGAACCGTGCTTACGGCGCGCGAGGCATTTTCCGGCCCGAAATGCGTCAATGCCAGGACCGTCAGGTTGCCGTCCATCATGTTCAACCCGAAGCCCAAAAGCGCGGCGACGGAGTTGTTGTTTTCGCCCGACGAACCGATGGTCGTGTTGGACCCCGTATCGACGCCAATATACAGGTCCAGCAGCCCGGTCGCGTGGATCGTGGCGAAACCGCCGGTGTGCTTGAACGGCAGGGCGTAGTTGAAGATGTAGGTGTGAGAGTAGAACGGATTGCCCGACGGGTCGATCACTTCGGCGCCCAGAGGCGTCGCATAGAAGCCCGCCTTCAGGTCGAGCCCGCCTTCGAAGATCGAGACCGGCACGTGCAGCGATGCGCTGGCCTCGACGATGTCGAACTGGTTGCGCTCCGATTTTGGGACCGCCTGATCGAGCAGACCCAGATAGTGGGTATAGCGCGCGTCGGAGCCGTACATCGCCGAAATCTTGAAGCCCCAATCGAAGCCGCTGGCTTTCGGGTCGAGTTTTTTCTCGGCGCCCAGAAGGACCTGGTTCAGCATCGCCTGGTTCGCGCGGTCGGTGAAAGAATGGCCCGTGTTCAACTGCGGCGAGGCCGGGTTGGCGGTGACGCCGCCTTCGAACTGCGCGGACAAATGGATGCCGTTGATCCAATAACCGGCGGGTGGCGCTGCGGCGGCCGCAGCGGGCGCCGGTGTGGCGGCGGCGGGCGCCGGGGTTGTCTGCGCCATGGCCGTTCCGGCTGCCGTCAGGCAGGTCGCCGCCGCGAGGGCAGCCCGGAAGGTGTTGTGGAGGTTTCTCATGTCATGTTCCTCGTTTTTACGCGGTCGTGGATCGAATGAGGGGCGCCCCATCTCTGGGGCGCCCCCGGTGCCGGACCTTAGGGTCAGAACACCTGTTCGCCGTGCAG
>JAYWAX010000740.1:0-2770 GCA_043782125.1 Acetobacteraceae bacterium
TTGGAAAATCGCTGATCTCGGGTGGATGTATACGTTGTTCTTTGTCTTTCTGGGATCGTCCGCCGCGATCTGGGGCGGGTGGCTGGAACGGTCCGGACCGCGCAAAGCCGGTGTCGTGTCGGCGCTGTGCTGGTGCGGCGGATTATGTATTTCCGCGCTTGGCGTCTACCTGCATCAACTTTGGATGATGTGGCTTGGGTCGGGCGTGATTGGCGGGATCGGACTTGGTCTGGGCTATATTTCACCGGTTTCGACGCTGATAAAATGGTTCCCGGATCATCGGGGCATGGCGACCGGCATGGCGATCATGGGGTTCGGCGGCGGCGCGATGATTGGCTCGCCGCTGGCGGATATCCTGATGAACCAGTTCCGGTCCGCGCAGTCGGTGGGCGTCTGGCAAACCTTTCTGACGATGGCGGCGATCTATTTCGTGTTCATGATGTCGGGCGCTTTTGGATACCGCGTGCCGCCGGCAGATTGGGCTCCGGCTGGATGGACGCCGCCGCCCGCGGCCCAAACGGCGATGATCACGCGCGGCAACGTCGCGCTGCACAACGCCCATAAAACCCCGCAGTTCTGGCTGGTCTGGGCCGTCCTGTGTCTGAACGTCAGCGCCGGGATCGGCGTGATCGGCATGGCGTCGCCCATGTTGCAGGAGATTTTCGCGGGCGGGCTTCTGGGCAAACCCGCGATCGCGTTTGGCGCCCTGGACGCGGCGCAGAAGAAGGAGATCGCGACGATCGCCGCCGCATTCGTGGGGCTGTTGTCGCTGTTCAATATCGCGGGACGGTTCTTCTGGGCTTCGCTGTCGGACATCTTCGGCCGCAAAATGACGTATGTCGCGTTTTTCGGATTGGGGATCGCGCTTTATGCCTCGACCCCCGCCTTCGCGCATGGGGGCCTGTTGTTTCTGTTCGTGGCGGCGTTCTGCGTGATTTTGTCGATGTACGGTGGCGGGTTCGCGACGGTGCCCGCCTACCTCGCGGACCTGTTCGGCACGCAGATGGTGGGCGCGATCCACGGGCGGCTGCTGACCGCCTGGTCGACGGCAGGGATCATCGGCCCCGTCGTCGTCAATTATGTGCGGGAGGCGCAGATCGCGGCGGGCGTGCCCAGGGCACAGGTGTACGATCGAACGCTGTATATCCTGGCGGGGATGTTGGTGGTTGGCCTGATCTGCAACCTTTTGGTAAAACCGGTCGCGCCAAAATGGTTCATGGAGCCGCCGGAGGTGGCACCGGTTCCCGCGGCCCCGAAAGCCGCGGCATCCAGCGCCGGCGTCGGCGCCGGGCATTTCGATTTGACCACAGTGCTCGCCTGGACCGCCGTCGGGTTGCCGATCGCCTGGGGCATCTGGATCACCGTGACGAAGGCGCTGCCGTTGTTCCGCTGACCCTCAGGAGAATTTGGAAAAATCGGGCGCACGTTTCTCGACGAAGGCAGCGAACGCTTCCGCCGCTTCTGGCGAGGACACGCGCGCGCGGAACAGGTCCAGTTCCTCCGGGATACGGTCCAGCAGGTCCGGCTTGCCGCGGCGCATGAGGTGTTTGGTCTGCCTTACCGCTTGCGGCGGCAGCGCGGCAAGGCGTCCGGCCAGGGAGCGCGCCGAATCCATCAGCGCCGCATCCTCCACCACTCGATACACAAATCCCGCCTCCAGTGCCTCCTGGGCGTCCAGCGCATCGCCAAGCAGCAGCATCGCGGCGGCTTTCTGGTGGCCGAGAAGTTGCGGGAACAGGAGAGAACTTCCCGCTTCGGGAACCAGCCCGAGCCGGGTGAACGGCATGACGAACCGCGCGGACCGGGCGGCGACGATCAGGTCGCAATGCGCCAGCATGGTCGTGCCGACGCCGATCGCCGCGCCATTGACTGCTGCGACCAGAGGCTTGGTCAGGGTCGCAAGTTTTTCGAGAAAAGGCGAGGCGGCGGAGGTATTGGTGCTCGCGGCCCGCTGCTGAAAGTCTTTGATGTCGTTGCCGGAGGTGAAGGTGTCGCCGGTGCCGGTCAGAAGCATGACCCGGATGGCGGGATCGGCTTCGGCGGCGGCGAAGGCATCGACGGTTCCGGCGTACATGGCGCGGGTCAGGGCGTTTTTCTTGTCCGGGCGGTTGAAGCGGATTTCCATGATGCCGTTGGCGGTGGCGACGAGTAGTTCTTCGGTCATTGGCTGATCTCGATTTGGAGGTGGATCAGATCGCGGCGAGCGCGGCCTGGAGGCTGTTGGCGAGGTGCCCGAATTCTTGGGGCATTCTTGGCGGATGCGGCGGGCGGCGTCGTTGCAGAGCTTCTTTCGCCCGCCGCTTGGTGTGCCATCCACGCCCTACGATCGTGCGATTGCGTCGAAATATTTTTCCTTGACGAATACCTCTGGCCGTATGTCTGACCAGCGCCAGCCAGGCAGTAGGTCAAGTCCGGCGAGTCCCAAGGTTTCAATCTCCTCCCAGGCATTTTCCGCGAGAAAAACATACGGCCCGCGCAGAGATCGTTCAATTTCGTCGAGTTTTTCTTGCGACTCGTAATGCCGTCGCGATCCACGCACAAAATGGAATATTTATACATTGGATAGTATTGCTCGACGATCGCTTGCAGCCGGACGACGTCGGTCGCTTCCCCAACGCCTTGCAAGCGAGGATTTCTGCAAAAACCGGAATGCGTCCCGGATATTGCTCTTCCCGCTCGCATTTACTCCCACCAGGACCGTGAACGGTCCCGGCTTCAGCGTCGCGTCCTTGAAATTCTTAAAATCGCGGAGGCGTAGCTCCGTGATCAT
>JAYWAX010000741.1:0-2751 GCA_043782125.1 Acetobacteraceae bacterium
CCATGACGAGATCGTTAGGACCGATCCATTCGTTAATCATAGGCCGTCGCCTGAGTCAGACCGAAATCACAACCCGAACGCGATACGAGCCGTCCGTGCGATCAGGCCCCAGCCTTCAGCGCCACGCCCTTTTCCGTCAACAGCGACTCTAACTCGCCCGACTGGAACATTTCCGTCACAATGTCGCAGCCGCCCACGAACTCGCCTTTGACGTAAAGCTGCGGCACCGTCGGCCACTGCGAGAATTCCTTGATCCCCTCGCGCAGCGAGTCTTCTTCCAACACGTTGGCAGAGGCAAAGGGCACGCCCAGATGCGACAGGATTTGCACCACGCGCGCGGAAAACCCGCATTGCGGGAACATCGGGTTGCCCTTCATGTACAGGAACACGGCGTTCCCATCGATGTCGGACTGGATACGTTCGGCGACGGTGTTGGCCATTGGGATAACTCCTCGTTTCTGGATTTCAGGTGGGGGCCGAGGTCTGCAATGCAAGAGCATGCAGTTCCCCGCCCATACGTCCGCGCAGCGCGGCGTAGACGATTTGGTGCTGGCGCACCCGGCTCAGGCCGCGGAAGGCTTCCGACACCACCACGGCGGCGTAATGGTCGCCATCGCCCGCCAGGTCGTCGATTTTCACCGACGCGTCCGGCAGCGCGGCCATGATTAACGCTTCGATCTCATTCGCGGCCATCGCCATGCCAAGCAAACTCCCGGTTGGTGAATTAACCCGCCATCCACGCGGGGAAAAAGCGTTCGTGCAACGTCCGCAATTCCGCGATGGATATGGTTCCGCCATCCGGCAGAGTCAAATCCTTGCCGCCGGACGTGCCGACGCGCATCGCCGGAATCCCCGCCTGTTCCGCCGCCCGCAGCACCGACGCCGAGTCGGGCACGGCGATCAGATACCGCGCCTGATCCTCGCCGAACCAGAACGCGTGACCCGGCACGTCGCGGGGGTGGGTCGATAACCGCACGCCGACGCCGCTTGCCAGCGCCATTTCGGCGATCGCGACCAGCAGCCCGCCGTCGGACACATCGTGGCAGGCGCGGATCGTGCCATCCAGGATTCGCGTGCGCACGAAATCGCCATTGGCGCGTTCCACCGCCAGGTCCACCGGCGGCGGCGCGCCGTCCTCGCGTCCCGCGATTTCCCGTAGCCACAGCGATTGCCCCAGCCAGCCCACGGTGGAGCCGATCAGCACGAGATCGAGCCAGGCGGGCAGCGCGATGCCGACCGCTTTGCTCGCGTCGTCCAGCACCCCGAGCCCGCCGATCACCGGTGTCGGCAGGATCGCCCGCCCCTCGGTCTCATTGTAAAGCGAGACATTGCCCGACACGACCGGGAAAGCCAGCGCTTCGCACGCCGCCGCCATGCCGCGGATCGCGGCGGCGAACTGCCCCATGATCTCCGGCTTTTCGGGATTGCCGAAGTTCATGTTGTCGGTGATCGCCAGCGGGCGGGCGCCCACCGCGGTCAGGTTCCGCCATGCTTCGACGACGGCCTGCGCGCCCCCCAGTTCCGGATCGGCGAGGCAATACCGCGGCGTGCAGTCGGTCGTCAGCGCGATGCCGCGTGCCAACCCTTCCAGCTTTACCACGGCGGCATCGGCCGCGCCCGGCCGTTTCACCGTCATCCCGCCGACCGTGCTGTCGTACTGATCCCAAACCCAGGCGCGCGAGCAAAGGTCCGGACAGGCGATCAGCTTTTTCAGCGCGCCCGTCAGCCCAAGCCGGTCGTCGTAGCGCGCGGGGTTCAGTTTTTCCCGTTTCGGCGTATCCGCCGTCGGCCGCGTATACAGCGGCGCCTGATCGTTCAGCGGCGCCAGCGGAATATCCGCTTCCAGCACGCCCTTGTGCCAGACTTCGAGTCGGCCGGTGTCCGTCAATTCCCCGATCACCGCGAAATCGAGGTCCCATTTTTCGAAGATCGCCCGCGCCATCTCCTGGCGGTCCGGACGCAGCACCATCAGCATGCGTTCCTGGCTTTCCGACAGCATGAACTCGTAGGCGCTCATTTCCGTTTCGCGCGCCGGGCAGCGATCCAGGTTCAGAGTGATGCCGACCCCGCCCTTGCCCGCCATTTCCACCGACGAGCTGGTCAGCCCTGCCGCGCCCATGTCCTGAATGGCGACGATCGCGTCGGTCGCCATCAGTTCCAGGCAGGCTTCAATGAGAAGCTTTTCGGTGAACGGATCGCCCACCTGCACCGTCGGCCGCTTTTCCTCTGAATCGGCCGCGAATTCGGCCGAGGCCATGGTCGCGCCATGGATTCCGTCCCGCCCGGTCTTCGACCCGACGTAAACCACCGGATTTCCAACGCCTGCCGCGACACTCAGGAAAATCCGGTCCTTGCGCGCGATGCCGACCGTCATGGCGTTGACCAGCGGATTGCCGTCGTACGCCGGATGGAAGTTGATTTCCCCGCCGACCGTGGGCACGCCGACGCAATTGCCATAACCGCCGATGCCGCGCACCACGCCATCGACGATCCGTTTCGTTACGGGATTGTCCGGACTGCCGAACCGCAGCGCGTTCAGATTGGCGATGGGACGCGCGCCCATGGTGAAGACATCGCGCAGGATGCCGCCTACGCCGGTCGCCGCGCCCTGATACGGTTCGATGAAGCTGGGGTGGTTATGGCTCTCCATCTTGAAGACCGCCGCCAGCCCGTCGCCGATATCGACCACGCCCGCGTTCTCGCCGGGCCCGTGAATGACCCAGGGCTGCTTCGTCGGCAATTGTTTCAGCC